>JAIFMS010000160.1 GCA_020048335.1 Methylococcaceae bacterium
TGAACCGTAAAAACACGTCGTTTAGGCGACGTGTATCCCGACTTTCAGTCGTTAATTTAAACCCACCGACTTTAGTCGGTGGTTGTTTAGTCCTAAAGCAGGTGTTCGCTATGAAATTAGCGAAGACACGCAAGTTTTTACTAATTACAGTCAAAGCTTTGAGCCACCCAGTTTTGCAGAACTTTCAGGCGGACAATTATTGTCTTTGGTCAGAGATCAATCCAGTCATACTATTGAGGTAGGATCGCGTGGCAAATTGCCTGCCCTGCATACCGAATGGGATGTGTCTTATTATCATGCGTGGGTTAAAAACGAGATGTTAAGCGTGGTCGCAACTTCAGGCTCTAATCCATTAGGCACGATTAATGCGGGAAATACCATTCATCAAGGGATTGAATTAGGTTTAACCCATCACTTTTTGGATGACCATTTAACCGTGCGGCAAGCGTATTTGTGGAATGATTTTCACTTTGACAATGATATAAAGTTTAAAAACAATCAATTGGCAGGTGTACCTGAACATTTTTATCGTGCCAGCGCAGTTTATAATTGGGACCAAGGCTTTTATTTAGGCTCAAATGTTGAGTGGTCGCCTTCTAAATATGCGGTTGACCACGCCAATACTTTGTTTGCCGATGGCTATGCTATTTTTGGGGTAAAAGCAGGCTATAACATTAAAAAGTACGGACTGGACTTGTTTGTAGAAGGGAAAAACTTAGCAGATAAACACTATGCGGCTAGTACAGGTGTAGTGATGGACGCAGGAGGCAAAGATACCTCACAATTTTGGCCAGGTGATGGCACAACTGTTTACGGGGGTATTCAGTGGCGGATGTAACAGACTAAAACAATTGATGCTTGCAGAGGTGCAAAATTTTGTATCTCTGCCCTCTGCCCCTCTGTACATCACAAAAAACGTTTAGACACTTATTCGAGTCAAAAATCAATTTTGTCATGTATATCTGCCTTATACAGTTCTTAACCCTTGTTTTTAACAGCGACTGGCGCAGCAGGGCCTGTTCTAATCCACGGCAAAAGCAGTAATGCGAAAAAGAAAACAAAAGCGAGCAGATGAAACAGCGCATTGGCAGTAAGGACATCTGACTCGCGCATGAGTAAACCGTAAAGCTGTTTTAGTGCCGCTTGTTGACTGTCTGGGAGTGATATAGTGCTGAAACGCTCCTGCAAACCGCCCAACAAGGCTTGGGCTTCGATTGAACCTGTGGTCACTTGCTCACGCATCACTGCATAATATTCTTTATTCATCCGCACCATCAGTGTGTTAGTAATTGCCAATCCAATCGCTCCCCCCATATTACGCATGAGGTTATACAGACCGCTGGCGTTTTTGACCTCGTCAGGCGGCAGTGTGCCAAAGGTTAAATAATTAATGGGAAGAAAACAAAACAACAGTGAAAATCCACGCATCGCTTGGGGCCAAAAAAATTCCCAATAACCTGCCTCGTGGGTTAAATTGCCGTTCAATAACGTGCCTAATCCAAAGCCAAACAAACCTAATGCCAAGGTTGGGCGTGGGCCGAATGTTTTAGCAACCCGTGGGGCAACAAAGACCGAAGCAAATTGAAACATCCCTGTCACCATGATGTATTGACCGATTTGTTGGCTGTTTAATCCTTTAACGGTTGCCAGATAAATTGGCATGATATAGATAATCGAGTATAGCCCGATACCCAAAACAAAACTGAACAAGCAGCCCATGGCAAAGTTGCGGTTGCGGAATGCCCATAAATCAACAACAGGATGCGCAATGGTTAGCTCGCGATAGAACATGGCGACACCAGAGCTGGCTGCCACGAGGCTGAAAAAGACGATTTTACGACTTTCAAACCATTCCTCGCGTACCCCTTCTTCCAGCACGAATTCCAAGCTTCCTAAAAAGGTAATAATATAAAGAATGCCCAGAAAATCTATTTGCTTTAACAATGCCCAGTTCGGTTCATCAACACGCAAAAACAAGCCTATTGCTATCGAAACCAAAATGCCGGGAACGATATTAACCAGAAATAAAGTTTGCCAAGAAGCAACCTCGGTAATATAGCCACCCAACACGGGCCCTGTTGTGGGAGCAACCGTGACGACCATCGCAACAAAAACTGTCATAGTGGGTTGAAGATGGCGGGGAAACAAGGTGTAAGTTACCGCAAACACCGAAGGAATCATGGCTCCGCCGAAAAAACCTTGAAAAGCACGGAACACCACCATAGAAGGCAGATTCCAAGCAAACGCGCACAACAGGCTCATAAAGGTAAATCCCCCGCAAGAAATCACAAACAGGTAGCGAATCGACAACGCTCTACCTAGCCAGCCTGACAAAGGAATCACCGCCACTTCTGCTACCAGATAAGCGGTTTGCACCCAAGTGATTTCATCTCGGGTTGCAGAAAGTCCTGCCTGAATTTGCTCTAAGGAGCTGGCAACAATTTGAATATCTAACAGGGCTAGAAACATTCCTAACACCATAGCGAAAAAACCAATCCATTGCTGGAAAGTCACGGTTTTTTCAGGAGCAACTTGTGGCGATGCTTCACTGGCAGCAGGGGGTGGCGATGTGGCAGATTTTTTTAAAGCTACCATGGTGATTTTCCAACCCGTACCTTAACCACAGCAGAAAGCCCAGGTTTTAGACGGCTTATATCGGTGGTGGATTTAAAGCGAATTTTAACGGGGACGCGGCGCACAATTTTTGTGAAATTGCCTGTCGCGTTTTCGGGGGGCAGTAAACTAAACTCAGACCCCGAGGCAGGTGCAAAACTGTCTACCACTCCTTCAAAAGGGTCATCAGGATACGCATCAATATGAATATCAACGGCTTGTCCTGGCAGCATCCGCCCTATTTGGGTTTCTTTAAAATTAGCTTCTACAAATAAACCATTCATGGGGATTAGATAAGCCAATACACTTCCCGGTTTAACCAGTTGTCCTACCTGCACACTGCGATTGCCAATAATGCCCGCGATAGGCGCGACAATACGGGTATTTTCCAGATTGATACGATTCAGGTCTAAAGCCGATTGAGCCGCTTGTAGTTTGGCGCGGGTTTCGTTAATTCTAGCATCTAAAGAGTCTAATTCACTTCTGGCTTCTTGTCTTGCGGAGTGGGTTTTATCTCGCATTGCCGTTGCCTGTTTATGAGACGATTCGGCTGCATCGCGTGTTTGAGCTGAAATTGCGCCATCAGCTGCTAAGTGATTGAAACGTTTGCTATCTTTTGCAGCACGTTCTAAATCTGCCTGCGCCACCGCAATATTGGCTTCCTCCTGGCTGATTTTGGCGTGTTGTGTCCGCTTTTCGGTTTCCAATGTTTTGATATGGGCTTTTTCCATTAAAACTTGTGCTTCTGATTGAGCAACTTTGGCTTGAAAATCATGGTTATCGATAACAACCAATAAATCCCCCTGCTTTACTTTCTGATTGTCCTCAAATAACACCGCCTTGACATAGCCTGTTTCCTTGGGGCTAATCAGGCTTAAGTGCGACTTAAGATAAGTATCATCGCTGGTCTCGAACGGATGAAGTTCCCAAAGCCAGTAAACACCCGCCGCCACTATCGTACAGAGGAGTATTAACACGGTCAAAAAAGTTTTCAGGGAAAGGAAGCGACGCATATTCTTTTGTTACCTTGAAATTTAACGAGAGGTTGTTTTAGTAAGCGTGGACAGTCTGCCGATTAACTCAATACAAATGCAAAGAGTGTGCCATTGTAGAGAAGTGCCACGAACCTGTCTAATTTTCACATTTTAAAAAATGACAGGGTTATTTGTGGCTATTTTACTCACAACAGAACCAATTTCCCAAAAACAGCCCTTGCTAGGATAAAACATAACTTAATAGATAGAGTTAAATACCCTATTAAAACAGCTGACTTTAAGTGATAACAGGGGGTTTTGAGCCATTTTTATCCCTTTATGGAAGGGTAAATCTGGATAAAGTTGTCATATCGCTTAAGCGATTCCTAAAATTGGTTTTTTGCCCAACAAAGCCTGTAAAAGCTTGCCAAAACGATGCCATCTGACCTTATTACTAGATTTGTGAATCCTAGGGGTTAAGCAAATAAATTACACATTGGCACAGCAATTGCGTATTACTTTTCAGTATATCTATTTTCGCCTTGTAAGGATTGATTAAAAACAATGCCACAGACCAAAAAAATAAATACATTTCAAACACTTGCACAGATGTGTAGTGAGCAAGCTCAACTGTATCCTGATGCAATTGCTTTTATCGCAGGTGATGAGAGACAAACGTTTCAACAGCTTGATTTGAGTAGTTATCAGGTCGGTCATGGCTTGCGTGCGGCAGGTGTTAAAACAGGTTCCAGAGTGGCAATCCTTGGCAAAGACAGCATTGCCCATTATGAAATTTTATTTGGCTGCGCCAAGATAAAAGCCGTTTTGGTTGACCTTAATTGGCGATTAGCCGCCGCTGAACTGCTTTATATCTTGAACGATGCAGAAACTGAAATTGTGTTTGTAGCACCCGCATTTTTTTCGCTCATTGAATCTTTGTTGCCAGAACTGACAACCGTCCGGACTTTTATCGCGCTAGAGGGTGAGCATCCTGACTGGTTAAATTATCAAACATGGAAAGCATCACAATCTACTGAACTGCTCAACGTTGAGTCTTATGCTGAAGATGTCGTTGTGCAAATGTATTCCAGTGGTACGACGGGACGACCCAAAGGGGTACAGCTTGCAAACAGCAGTTTTTTTAGGCTAATGGAAGGTGTTTTAGCTGCGGGAGATGAATGGATGTCATTGAATGCAGAGGATATTTTATTGCTCTCGTTACCCCAATTTCACATTGGTGGACTTTGGTGGGCGATACAGGGTTACGCGGTTGGCGCTTGCGGAATTATTGTTGATACCTTTGTTGCTTGGCAAGCTTTACAGCTCATTGAACAACACAAAGTCAGCAAAGCGGTGTTAGTTCCTGCCATGATTCAGTTAATGCTAGCAGAGCCTGAGTGTGCAAAAACTGATTTTTCATCCTTCAAAGGGTTGGTTTATGGCGGCTCGCCCATTTCGCCTGCGTTGTTACGCAAAGCAATGGAAATTTTTGCCTGCGATTTTTTTCAAATTTATGGCTTAACCGAAACGGGCAATTGTGCAGTGTGCTTGCGTCCCAAAGACCATGACCTTGCCAATCCCCAGCGTTTAAAAGCCGCAGGGCGGGCTTTTCCTGGGGTTGAAATTAAAATAATTGATGGAAAAGGTCGGCTTTTACCCGCCCAGCGCAGTGGTGAAATTTGCATTAAATCACCTGCCAATATGGTTGGCTATTGGAAAAATGAATCTGCCACCGCCCAAACGCTGAACGATGGCTGGGTACACACAGGCGATGTGGGTTACAAGGATGAAGAAGGCTATCTGTATGTCTGCGACCGCATCAAAGACATGATTATTTACGCAGGGGAAAATTTATTTCCTGCGGAAATTGAAGCGATGTTAAGCGAGCATGAAGCGGTTGCTGAAGTCGCTGTTATAGGAATCCCCGATGAAAAATGGGGCGAAGTTGTAAAAGCCTTTGTGGTTCTGCGGCAAGGTCATCAAGTCAAACAACGTGAGTTGATTGATTTTGCCAGAGGTCAGATAGCAGATTTCAAAGTGCCAAAATCCATCACGTTTGTCGATGCCTTACCGAGAAATCCGAGCGGCAAAGTCCTCAAGCGAGTGCTTAGAGCGCCGTTTTGGCAAGACCAAGACAGACAAGTTAGTTAATTTATCATCATAACACACAGGAAAAACTACTATTATGAATACCGCTGTATTAGAAAAAGAAGATGACGTTGTTGTTTCTATTATCGAAGCCGCCCCTGGAAAAATCGGTGCTGAGGTGTTTGGCTGGGATGTGAGAAATTTCACTAAAGAGTCATCTGAAGCAGAAACGCTTCGGCAATTGATTTACCGAAATAAAATCGTGGTCATTCGTGGGCAAAAAGAACTCAGTGAACAGGAATATGTGAATTTTGCTCATGCGGTAGGTCGTCCACAAGTCTATTTTCAACCGCAATATCATCACCCTAATCATCCTGAAATCTTTGTTTCAAACAGTTTAAACGAAGAAGGCAAAAAATTTGGTGTTTCGGGTACTGGGCGTTATTGGCACACCGATTGTTCTTTTGAAAAACATCCGTTGTCCTTTACCGCCGTTCGCCCTATCTTTTTTCCAAAATCCGCCCGGGCTACTTCTTATGTTGACATGGCGCGTGTTTACAGAGCCTTGCCTGATAATTTAAAAGCCTATGTCAATACCCGAATGGCATTACAAGAAGCATGGCCCCGTTACAAAGTGCAAGCCTCTGACCTTGACCGTTCAATTGCAGAATTGATTGAAAATTTTAAAGCCGAATGCCCACCTTGCCCACATCCTGCGGTGATTGAGCATCCTGTCACAGGCGAAAAAATTCTCTATATCAGTAGCGGTTTTACCAGTGGTTTGGTTGGACTCTCTTATGAAGAAAATCAAAAAGTGATGAAAGAGCTGTTTGATTTTGTTGAACAACCTGAATTTATCCACACTCACTTTTGGGAAGACCATGATTTGCTGATTTGGGAAAATCGTGCCTTGATTCACAAAGGTTCTAAAGCAAATCCTGGTGAACACAGCAGAATGTACCGAATTGGTATTTATGATGATTTACCCTTTTATGTGGGAATTGACAAATGAGCATGATGAGAGTTGTTGATCTACAGTATCGGATGCGCGTTTCAGAAATAGAGGATGATTTTCTTGGTCAGGTGTTAAAACCTTATCATTTACACAGTCGTTATCTCAAACGCGCCACGTTTCAGCAATCAGACAATTTTGCCGTACAAAGCCTGATTATGACAGGCGAATTTGCAATCCCCGAATCATGTTATATCGATGACACAGGTCATTTTAATGCCGTTGAATACAATATTTCCTTTAATCAAATTTGTTATGTGCATTTAGCCCATTGTATTAAAAACCAGTTGATACCCGAATTATCCGATTACAACATCGAGACATTTTGGGAAAAACAATTGCCAAATGTCTTAATTGCCAAGCTCGCCTCAAGTTATCAAAGTCAAATGAATGCCAAACATTATTACGGCACTTATGGCATTCACACGATTAAGAAAACCGCAAAATGTACGTTTGTCAAAACCTATTGTCATTTTCATGATGATGGAAACGGCAAAAGTACAGGCGAGGTAACACTGGCGATATTGCCGCCCTAAACACGAAAACGTTACTTTTTTTACACCTGAAATCGGTTCTGCTGGTTTCGGGTTTTTTGACATTTAAACGTTTTAACTTTTAGAAAAAAATCTTTTATATGTGTCCAAGTTCAATTATCAACACGTTACAACTTACCCAACCTGCTGAAAGAAAGCCTTTGTTAAATGCCTTTATTCGGGAATTATTGGCAGACTTTCTTGGCATTGATGACGCAGAAGACATTGCACCGCAGCAAAGCTTCATTGAACTTGGCACAGACTCCCTGCAAGCGGTAGGGTTTAAAGAAAAACTGGAATCAACCCTGGATTGCGCCTTGCGCACAACCTTATTATTTGATTATCCAAGACTGGATTGTTTGGTGGATTATTTGATTGACGAGCTGTTACCACTCGGGCAAAAAGCACCCGAACAAACGACTAATTTCCACACAACACCCCGTTCGCTTTCTACTATTGGCACAGAACCGATTGCCATTATCGGCTTGGCGGGCATTTTTCCAGAGGTTTTAAATAGCGAATCCCTATGGCAAAAAGCCCTTGCGGGGGATTGCTTACAGTTATCCCCCAGCACACCGAACATTGCGTTTGCTTATGGTGCTATCCCAACCACTTGTTCAGCCGAAGCCCCTATTGACCGGCAATTACCGCTGTTATGTGAACTTATTGCTCAGTTACAAACCGATTATCAAATCAGTAACACGCAGCTTTCAACGCCGCTAACAGGGGTTTTTATCGCCGCACAATCGCTGAGTCCACCTCAAGGACAGTGTGCTGATGATGCACAACCGTATCGTGTGCCGATTGCCAATCAGCTTTCTTTCCAATTTGATTTGAAAGGCCCTAGCGAGGGGATTAATACTTTTTGTACCAGCGTTCATGTTGCACTGCATCGGGCTGTGCAGAGTATTCGCTCGGGTGAATGTGAACAAGCGATGGTTGCAGCGGTTAATTTGATTGATGCGACTGAATTTACGGCTTTAGCCCAACATGGTGGTTACGATCAATTATTGAGTCAACAGAATTTAACCCGCAGTTTCAGTGAAGAAGCGGATGGTTTTGTGCGCAGCGAAGGCGCGGGTGTTGTCATCATTAAACCCTTAGCGCGCGCTTTAGCTGACAACAACCGGATTTTAGCCCTTGTCAAAAGCAGTGCTGTGCATCATGGTGGACGCGGTTATTCGCTGGAAGCACCCAATGTGCAAGGACTCAAACACGCTATCACCGCCAGTATTGGTCAAGCTGGCATTGCTACCGATACCATTGATTATATTGAAGCGCACGGCATCGGCAATACGTTGGCAGACGCGCTGGAATTAACCGCACTCAATGATGCCTATCAAAAATTGAGTTTAAATCCTAATAAAACGTGGTTTGTCAGCAGCATCAAGCCCAGTATTGGGCATCCTGAAGTTGCTTCTGGGATGGCATCACTGATTAAAGCAATCAAAGCCTTGGAACATGAAACGATACCAGGGCTTGCAGGCTTAGGTGAAATCAACCGTGAATTACCCATCAATCATGCGTTGATTTTGCAAAAGCAACCCACTCACTGGCAACAGGGCAGTGAACCGCGTCGCGTCGCCCTTAATAGTTATGCGATTGGCGGTGTCAATGCGCATATTGTGTTGGAACAGTATTCAGCCTTAACAACAAACGATGCGCAGATTGCGCCTGTTCAAGCCGTTGCGCAAACGCCTACCCAACCCATCCCGCCATTGAGCCAAGCGAGTGAAAAAGCGATTGCGCACTTGGTCAGGCAGGTGTTTGGCATCGCCTTATCCGAGATTGACCGTTCCTTATCGCCTGTGCATTATGGGTTTGATTCCATTCAAGTTGTGCAGTTTATTCGCTGTTTAAATGAACAATTAGGCTTGCCTATCAAAATTGCCCAAGCGATGGGGGCAAAAAACTTTGGGGAGTTTTTCGATTTACTGGCGCAACAAGCAAGTCATGCTGCTCCGCTTGTAGCGAATTTGCCGCAACCGATGGCAGAAGTACCCACAACGCCGCAACCGTTAGCCGAAACGCAAAAAGGCTTGTGGTATATCCAGCAAACCTATCCCGACTCGACTAATTTTAACGTTCCACTCATTTTTCGACTCGACGCTCGGGCAAATTTTGCTTGTTTGCGTCTTGCGTTGCTTGCGCTGTTGGAAGAACGTCCGCTACTACGCTGTCGATATAGCTATAAAAAAAGCCGTTCAGGTGAAGAAATCCTGCAAACAGTGGGTACAGCACAAGATAATTTGCTGATTGAGGCACTGGAGTTACCTGAAAATCAAGCACGGGAAACCTTTTTACATCGCCTGCTGCATCAGCCGTTTAACTTGGAAACAGACCCGCTGGTGCGGCTGTATGCGTTAAAATGTCCCGTTGAGCAAGTGGACTATGTGTTTTTTGTGATTCATCACATCGTGATTGATGGCTTTTCTGCGATGCTATTTGCTAACGAATTTTGGCGCAAATACCATAGCTTGCTCACAGGCAAACCCTTGAGTACCGAAACGCCCGATACGGTTTTTTTCGATTTTATTGCTTGGGAACAGGCTTATTTGCATAGCCCACAGGCTGAAGAAGATTTGGCTTGGTGGAAAAATAAGTTAGCGGGCGTTCCTGCCACTATCGCCCTCCCTTACGACACGTTGCCACAACCTGATTTGCCCAATAAAGGCGTAGGCTGTGAAACGCTTACCCTGAACAATGCAACGCTGAGGGCGTTGAAATATCTGGGGGCGACAGTTAATCAAAATCTGTCTTCCTTATTGCTTGGCGTTTTTACCCTGTTAATTCAACGGCTTAGTGCGGAACACGATATTGCGGTCAATATGCCAACCGCAGGTAGACCTTTGCAACGCCATGAAAATACGTTGGGTTGCTACATTAATCTGATTATTGTCAGAACCCAACTTCACTCCGAGGATACTTTTTTACAATTGGTCAAACAAATTGGTGCAAATCTTGCGCAAAGCTTAGACCACAGTCATTACCCGTTTGCCAAATTAATGCCTGCACTCGGTTTGACCTTACAAAATCCGAATGAAGTTCCCTTTTCGGTTTCTTTTACTTATCAAAATATTTTCGATGAGGTGTTAGGAACAGAACAATCTCTCGGCGGTGCTGCATTATGCTATGACGTGTATCAGGAAACGCTGGACAGCTATATGCTGGAGGTTTATGACTTTCGCGATACGCTGGAGTTGCATCTGAAATATCAGCGCAATTTATTTGAAACCGACACTATTCGCCGTCACCTTGGTTATTTGGAAATTCTGATAGCTGCGATTGTTGAAGACCCCAGCCAACGGATTGGCGATTACGATTGTTTGCCAGAAGAAGAAGCGAGTTTATTACTGGAAAGCTTCAATATGACACGGCAAGATTTTCCGCAGGATAGCTGTGTGCATGATTTGTTTGTTGCCAAGGCAGCACAAGTGCCAGACAATATTGCCTTGATTTTTAAAGGTGAACCTGTTTCGTATCGACTATTAGCCGAGCGCAGTCATCAGTTGGCAGTGGCATTACAAGCGCAAGGCATTGGGGCAGATTGTTTGGTGGCGATGTGCATGGACAGATCGGTACAGATGATTATTACCGTACTTGGGATACTTCGTGCAGGGGCGGCTTATCTGCCTATTGACCGGCACAGTGGCGAAGAGAGAATTCGCTATATGTTAAGCAATGGCGGGGTTAAGGTCTTGCTCACCCAAACCCATTTATATTCGGTTTTGTCTTGTTTTTCTCTTGATTGTCAAATTTTGACGGTGGATGATTTAAGTTGCGATGCGCAAAATTGTCTTGCCCAAGTGCCGCCGCAACGCACTTCACAACAGCCCGCCTATGTTCTTTATACCTCGGGTAGTACGGGTAAACCTAAAGGAGTGGTGATTGCGCATCGCGGGTTGGTTAATCTTTGTTATGCCATGATTGAAAAATATGGCATCACCGAACAAGACAGGGTGTTGCAATTTGCCTCACTGAGTTTTGATATGTCGGTGGAAGAGATTTTTCCTTATCTGTTGGCAGGGGCAAGCCTTGTTATCCGTGAAGAGGCGGATATTGAAGTCGACAACTTTTATCGGCTGGTTGTGAATAACCGCGTCTCGGTACTTAACCTGACCCCCCAGTTTTACAGCGTGATTGACACACTGGACAGCTCGCGCCAGCAGCAGTTATTTAGCGCGTTACGATTGATTTCTTTTGGCGGCGAGGCGTTACCTGAAACAACCTTGCAAGCGGTACAAGCGCACGGTGTGCGAGTGTTTAATGCCTATGGCCCAACCGAATACACGGTAAATACCGCGATTGCCGAGCTTGGGGTCGGGCAACGCTTAACCATTGGCAAGCCTATTGCCAATACTTGTTTATATGTGCTGGGCAAACAGCTTGAATTACAACCACTCGGCGTGGCTGGCGAATTACATATTGCAGGGGAAGGGCTGGCGTTGGGCTATTTGAATAATCCCGATTTAACCGCTGAAAAATTTATCGACAATCCTTATGCCCCAGGGAAACTTTATAAAACAGGCGATATGGCACGTTGGTTGCCAAACGGTGATGTTGCTTATTTAGGGCGAACTGATCATCAGGTTAAAATTCGCGGGTTTAGAGTTGAGTTGGGCGAGATTGAAAATGCGCTGACCGCGTTGCCGCAGATACAAAGCGCGGCGGTAGTGATTGCCAGTGGCAAACGGCTAGTTGCCTATTACACCACCGAAGCGCAGGACATCACGGCTGAAACGTTGCGCGAACCTTTGCGGCGTTGCTTGCCCGATTATATGCTGCCCGTTGGATTTTTTCAGTTAGAGGCTTTGCCACTGACCAGCAACGGCAAAATTGATCGGAAGCGATTGGAACAACTGCCACTTGATACCGAGGTTAATCCCGACTATATCGAACCGCGAACTCCCTTGGAATGGCAATTAGCACGGATTTGGGAAACCGTACTTGGCTTAAATCGAATTGGACGTCATGACAACTTTTTTAACCTTGGGGGACATTCGCTGTTGTCAATTCAATTGGTGCATGAAATCAATCAACAATTGCCTGCCGCACAGCTTGGAATTGTCGATATTTTGCAATGTCCCAGTGTGGCAGAACTTGCAGAACGGATGGGCAATGTCGGAAAAACGCCTGCCACTTCACCCTATGTAAGCCGCCTGCGTGACAGTTTGCCAACCTTTATTATTCCGGGGATGCCAGGCTTAAGTGATGGGTATCATCAACTGGCACAGCACATTGCGCATTTTGGCCCTGTTTATGGGTTGCAAATGAAAGGCTATGCAGAAAGCCTGCCAGCTAAGTCGGTGCAGGAGATGGCAGCCCACAATATCGCCTTGATTCGGGAGATTAAACCGCGTGGTGCAATCAAGCTGTATGCCCATAGTTATGGTGGAACGGTCACTTACGAAATGCTTAAACAATTGCAAGACAGTGAGTTGCAAGTTACGGAGGTGGTACTGATAGACAGTGGGGTTGCCAATTGGGCAAAGCAACTGGATAAATCGTTGGTTGCTGATTTTTGTCGGCGGCTTCTTGAAAATGCGGGAAAATATTCAACCGAACAAGAAATCCATATCCACACGCTGTTAGAACAAAATCCCTATTCGGTTTGGAAAAACGAATTGGCAAAATGCCTGCACACCGCAATGGGAATTGCCCCCACTTATTTTATGCGTCTATGGCAAGTGGTTGAAACCTCATTGGCGGTTGATTATCACTATCCACACGGGAAACTGCCTTATCAGCCAACATTGGTTATTGCCGAGGAAAGTCAACATTGGTTAAAACCCGATTGTTGGAACGATTATTATGCAGCAGTTCAGGTTGTTTATAGTCGTGGAGGGCATTTTTCTGTGGTTGCCGAACCTTATTGTTCAACATGGATACACGAACTAAAATGACAGTGTTATGAAATTGAGGACTCACGCCTTATGGGTATTGTGCGGTTTGGTCGGTTGTACCGTAGGACCGGATTATAAAAAAACAACGCCCGCTGTTCCAGACCATTGGGAAGCTGAACGAGGTTCAGGTTTAAATTTAAAACCCATCACGCCAGAAAAATTAAGGAACTGGTGGCATAACTTTGGTGATTTACAGTTAAATCGTTTGATGGATAAAGCCTTGGAGGGTAATCTTGACCTTAAAATAGCACTGACCCGTGTGGACCAAGCGCGGGCTGACCGTCGTGCAACCAGTGCTGAATTTTTTCCACAAGTCAATTTAAAAGCAGGGGCGCAGCGTAATAAAAACCAATCGCCTGCTTATTCAAAAGGGCTGGCGTTCAATATTTTTGAGTTAGGTTTTGACGCGCTGTGGGAAATTGACTTGTTCGGTCGACAACAGCGGCGGCTGGAGGCGGCTATTGCTGACCAAGATGCCGCAAACGAAAGCTACGCCCAAGCACTGGTAACGCTCACCTCAGAACTGGCACGTTCTTATGTTGAGTATCGCAATCTACAAAATCAACTGCGGATTACGCAGACTAATCTAAAAACCCAACAACACACCCTGAAACTGACCGAAAAATTATTTGCAGAAGGTGTCGGTACGCGCCATGATGTGGTGAGAGCGCGCGCCTTGGTCGAAAATACTGAGGCAGAAATTCCTTCTTTGGAAGGGCAACTTGTCGGTGCGTTACGGCAATTGGAAATGTTAGTGGGCAAGCAGCCGGGTACATTAGCCGCTGAATTATCAAAGTTGGGGGCTGTTCCAACCGCACCTGGACGAGAATTGCTGGCATCGCCCGCTGCCGCCATTCGCCATCGCCCTGATTTGATTATCGCAGAACGCCGGCTCGCCGCTGCGACAGCAATACACGGTGCGGCGGTTGCGGAGTTGTTTCCGAAAATATCCTTATCGGCTTTTTTAGGATTACGCAATACCGATATAGAAAGCTTATTTAAATCAGCTGCGTTTTCTTACGGGACTGCCGCTAATTTGCTACAACCGTTATTAAATTTTGGCAGGATTCGCGCAGGAATTGACCTTGCCGAATCCAAACAACAAGAGGCTTATTTGGCTTACGAAAAAGCCGTACTGGAAGCTCTTGGCGAAACAGAAACCACCCTCACTCGCTATCTTAAAGAAGAAGTGCGGCGACAAATATTGGGGCGGGCGGTTGCAGACCAGCAAGAATCGGTACGATTGTCTAAACTGCGCTATCAGGAAGGGGTGAGTTCTTTTCTTGATGTGTTGGATGCACAACGGGCTTTGTATGCGGCTGAAATTGAGCTGGCTCGTTCTGTTGCCATTGCTTCTACAAATTTAATTGCCTTTTACAAAGCACTGGGCGGCGGTGCTGATGCGGTACCACTCGAATACATTGCAGGTGAGCCTTTCTAAAGTGTTTATTTCTGACATTGTGATTGTGGAAATGGAATGGATTTTGAAGTGAAACGGCTTAGTGCCGACACAGTGAAAGCCGTTTGCCTTATGAAAGTTAAGCTGTGCCAAGCTCTTAACACAAACCCGATTGCAGAGTGTAGTCGGGTTTTTTTATGCCTGAAATAAAGTACAATGGCTTAAATCCGTTTCAAATGAGAGATATGTTATGAATGTCATTGGCATCAAACAACTGCAAATGAATGTTAGGCAATTAAGCCATAATTTTGAGCATAATGAATACACGCTAATTACACGCAAAGGCAAGCCGATTGGTATTGCGCTGCCGTTTAGTGATGAATTAATGCAGAGTGGTTTAAAAGCGTGGCTGGCGATGCGGGCTTTTGAAAAAGGTGATTTAAGTTTGGGGCAATTAGCCGACAGTTTAGGAAAGACCAAAGCCGATACGTTGCAGGTTTTGGCACAATTTAAAATTCCGCTTGCGGATTATGATTTGCAAGAGGATTTAGCCACTGTAGAAAAGCTGCTTGCCTTATGACAACCGGTTCTGTGATTGTCAGTGATGCTACGACCTTGATTGTATTGCAAAAGCAGCAGAATTTATCGTTGTTGTGTTTGCTTTTTCAGCAAGTGCTTGTACCAGAAACGGTTTATCAGGAGTTATTGGCAGGATTGGCAAAGGAAACTATTTTAGAAAAGCCGAATTGTATCGTGGTTGAAAAGGTCGAGCTTTCAACACAGCTTGAAAATTTGCTGCTTTTTCTTGATGCTGGTGAAGCGGAAGCGATAGAGCTTGCTGCCGTAAAGCAGTTGCCGTTGATTATTGATGAGAAGAAAGGGCGAAAAGTGGCGCAGTATATGGGGTTGACCATTACAGGTTTGGCTGGGTTGTTGATTCTTGCGGTCAGAAAGAAGACGCTGACGGCGGTGCAGGCGCAGGTTATTTTAGACAGGGCGATACAGGACGGTTATAGATTTTCAAGCAGTCTTTATCAGCAGGTGACGCAGTGTTTTTCTGATTTGGATTAACATTTTTGCAGGCAAAAGAGATGTTAAATTTAAAGCGTTTTTGAGGCTGTTCACACGCAATGACAGTGATTTTGTGGCTTGCATTAATCCTTGGGCGTAGTAGTGTTTGTGTCGGGTTACGTTATTTCGCTTCGCTCAACAATCTAAAACTCAATCTACTGCTTGGCGATTAACTAAGTGGCTAAAAAATGAACAATGCCCATTTACAATCGGAAACCAATCTTGAATCAGTTTATGATTCATGCAGCTATAGGTTATCCGAAGCTTTGTAGTGATGATTTACACAAGAACTATTACACCCTCGTTAATTACAACAATCAAAATATACTTTTATGGCTAAAAAAGACCCAAATAAATCCGCAAGGAATAGAATTATCGAATCATTAAAGATTGAATTACGAAGGCTTCTACCTGCTGTTCTTGCTGAAACAGGTATTGAAAGTGAACAATCCTTGAACGCAAAAATAGGGTGTAGAAACGATAAATATTTCAATCTAAAACAGGATGTTATTCATAGTCAAGATCAATTTGTTTCTCTGTGGCTAGAAGAATTGAAGAAATCAGCACTTAGTGGTGATGGATTTATCTCA
>JAIFMS010000041.1 GCA_020048335.1 Methylococcaceae bacterium
ATAAAAATCAGCACTAAACCCTGCAAATAATTCTGTCATTGCAATATCGGCTTCACGATCGCCATAATAACAAGCAGGATCAAACATCACAGGCTGATTCTCATTATCTGCCGCCACATTACCACGCCATAAGTCACCATGTAATAACGCAGGCTTTACAGAATAATTGCTAAAGAAATCGGTAAGTTGTGCATGAAGTTTTTCACCATCCCGCTGTAATTTTCCGATATAACCGTTTGCAGCCGCTAAACTTAACTGTTTACCTAATCGTTGCTGTTGCCAAAAAAGTCCCCAATCTGTGTAATAACCATTTTCCTGTCGCGTACTTCCAATAGTATTGATTTGAAACCAGCCAAAATAAGTCTGTGGTTGCTGATGCTGTTGCGCTAATTGCTCGGCAAACAAGCGTTCAGACAAAACTGACAAACTCCTTAGTGATAAATACTCTAAAACTAAATACGCATAATTATCAGCGATTCCAATTGCAATAACTTTGGGTACTCGTACACATTGCACTTTTTCCAATTCGTTTAACCCTGCTGCTTCTGCTTTAAACATAAACAAAAGTTCGGCTTTATTTAATTTAATAAACCATGATTGAGTTGCTGTTTTTAATTGATATGCCGTATTAACATCACCGCCTTCTATCTTTGTAAATCGCCCACTTTGCAAGGAGATTTTCAATTGCCTTTCTAATTGTCTTTTAATTTGCTCCAGTACCCGCATTTAAAAATAACCTTTATTCTATTTCACCCAACTGCTCATCAGATAAACCTGTTGCTTGTTTCACAATAGCCGTTGACATTCCCATGCTAAATAACGATTTAGCAGTTAATAGTTTTCCTTCATAAATCCCTTTTTCAAAGCCTTCATGTCTTTTTTCCTCAATATAATTTTCTTCCATCATTACAGCTTGTTCGGATTCAGAAATATTAGCTATATTAATTGCATCAAATAACTGTTGAATTTCCGTTAAGATATATTTACTTTCCTCCACTTTTCCATCAAATGTATCTGTAATTGCATCGAGCCATTCTTGATATAAAGTAGGGGTTTTTTCATTGCAATATTTAGGACAAAGATAAATAATTTTATGATGAATTTCACCTAATCGATTGCCCTCTAAATCAACAGGATCAAAATCAATCACACTGACATCTTTTTTATGCTTATCTGAACTGGTTAAAACCACAATAGTATAAACACGCAGAGGTGGTTGATAATCAATGTAATTTTTTACCTGCTCTAATAACATCAAGCAGTGATAATGCAAAAAACGATCATAATAATCACTATAGCGTTCATGCTGAATCTGCACAATCACGCGATTTTTTTTATCTTCTACATAAAGATCAAAACAAGGATAAATATTGCCGATGGGAATTGAAAAAACTTTCTCTGCTTCTATTTTTTCAATTTCAATATTAATCCCTAAAATATCTCGCACAAATCCTTTAAAAATATTCACATTGCTGAATGCTTTTTTAAAAATAACACCGTAGCGTAAAGAAACAACTTTTTTCATAATATAGTTTAAATTTAGGTGAGGTTATATAATTTTTTCTAATAAAAAATCAAGCCACGTTGCTGGTAAAATTCGTTTTAAAAAAGCAAATAAATAGGTTGGAAATGTTACATAATAGCGAGGTTTTGGCTTTTTAGCTTTTAATATTTTTAAAACTTTTTTGGCAACAGCTTGTGCAGGTAAAGTAAATGCACCCGTGTTGCCCTCTTTTTGTAATCGAGATACCATTGCTAAATAATTTTCTTGATGAAAACTTTGGTTATTATTAATGTTTTTTTCAAACATCATAAAAGCATTTTTTCTAAAATTACTTTGAATAGGTCCTGGCTCAATTAATGAAAAATAAATATTGGTCTCTTTAAACTCTAATCGTAACGTATCAACTAAACCTTCTAAAGCAAATTTACTCGCGTTATATGCACCACGATATTTCATGGCAACTAATCCTAATATGGAACTGGTATAAATAATTTTACCCTGCCCTTGTTTTCGCATCAGCGGAATAATTAAATTGGTTAATTCATGTGTGCCAAAAAAGTTTGTTTCAAATTGAGTGCGTAATACTTCACGACTTAGGTCTTCCACCGCTCCTGGTTGACCATAAGCTGCGTTGTTGAATAAAACATCAATTTTTCCATCTGTCAAATGAATAACTTGTACAACAGCTTCTTGAATACTGGCACTATCGGTTAAATCTAATTGTACTGCTTCAAAACCTTGGCTCTTTAACCAAGTAACATCTGTTGTTTTACGCGCTGAACAGATGACTCGATAGCCTTGTTGTCGTAAAAAAATGGCTGTTTCATAGCCAATACCAGAAGAACAGCCTGAAAGAAATAATGTGTGTTTTAGAAGCATAATTTTAAAGATTAATAATTAATAATAAAATATATATATATATTATTATTATTAAGAGACCCATTTTCTGGGGATAAGTTTTAAATAGTCTTTTTTTTCAAATAGATAAAACAGTTTATCCTGTGGATAAACCTGTTAATAACCTTGTGGATAAAATGTGGATAAGTTTTACTTACTGCAATTGTCAGAGATATTCACAGAGTTATACACAACTTATCCACAAAGTTATCCACAGGGCGTTACTTCAAATTTTATAGATTTTTCTATACAATACCTAAAACTTTTAGAATCCTCATACATCTGCAAGGACACTGCTAAAAATGCAAGAAACCAATAAAAGTAATGCTATTGTTCTTGAGTTACAACAACTTAAATATCACATTAACGAACAAATCATAGGGCAAGATGTTCTGGTTGAACGAATGCTTGTCGCACTTTTAGCCGATGGACACATTTTGGTTGAAGGCGCACCTGGATTGGCTAAAACCCGTGCCATTAGCGTGTTAAGTAAAAAAATAGAAGCCAGTTTTCACAGAATACAGTTTACTCCTGATTTGCTGCCAGCTGATTTAACGGGGACAGAGATTTATCGACCGCAGCAAAGTGCTTTTGAATTTCAAAAAGGACCTTTGTTTCACAACTTGATTTTAGCAGATGAAATTAATCGAGCGCCTGCCAAAGTTCAAGCCGCGTTATTAGAGGCGATGGCTGAACGGCAAATTACGGTTGGGGCAGATACTTATCCACTGCCCCCTTTGTTCATGGTAATGGCAACCCAAAACCCCATTGAACAAGAAGGAACCTATCCTTTGCCAGAGGCGCAATTAGATCGTTTTTTATTGCAAGTGAAAATTGATTATCCTGAAGCATCGCATGAAAAGGCAATTTTGGAATTGGCGCGTAATGAAGCAAAAATGACGTTTAAGCCTGATTTTAAAATAACCGACCGTCTGTCCCAAGAATCCATTTTTCAAGCGCGTAGCGGCATTTTAGAGCTGTATATGGCAGATAATTTGCAAGATTACTTAGTGCAAATTATTTTGGCAACGCGAACTCCACAAGTGTATGGGGATGATTTAGCGTTATGGCTACAATACGGAGCAAGTCCTCGTGCCACAATTGCCTTAGACCGCTGTGCGCGGGCAAAAGCTTGGCTGCAACAGCGCGATTATGTAACGCCTGAAGACATCCAAGATTTAGCTTTTGATGTGTTGCGTCATCGGCTGATTTTGTCCTATGAAGCCGAAGCCGAAGGGATTACCACAGATGACTTTATCAAAACGTTGCTTGAACGTATTGCTGTACCTTGATGAGTGCTTTTTTTAAAAACCTACCTGCGGAAGATCGGGTAAAAATAACCCTTAAAGCCTTAATCGACTTAGCACCACAAGCGGCAGCACTTAAAAAACAGCACAAAAGAAGAGACGCTTCACAAAGCGGTGATTATTTATCTCGCCTGAAAGGACGTGGAATGGAATTTGATGAAGTGCGGCTTTATCAACCAGGCGATGATGTTCGCAGTATTGACTGGAAAGTTACGGCTCGCACGGGAAAAACCTATACCAAAATTTTTCGTGAAGAACGAGAACGCGCTGTGTTTATCTCTGTGGATAATCGCCCAACCATGCACTTTGCCACACGCGGAGTGTTCAAGTCAGTACAAGCGGCAAAATTAGCAGGTTTGCTCGCTTGGGCAGCTCAACAACACGGTGACAGAATCGGTGGACAGGTGTTTTCTAGCCAGTCTTGTTTTGAATCAAAACCCCGCAGCGGCAAGCAAGGGGTGTTGCATTTTTTTCATAGCTTGTTAAAACCCACTCCGCTGATGGTTGATTTTATGACGTTTAACACGGTGTTATTACGCCTGAATCAACACGCAAAACCTGGCAGTTTAATTTATCTGATTAGCGATTTTCGGGGGCTAAATGAACAATCCGAAGCGCATTTAGCCAAATTATCGCGCCATTGTGACGTGGTTTTAATTTTTATCTACGATTTGCTGGAAAAAGCCTTACCTGAGCAAGGTCGCTATCGTTTTACCGATAATGAACGCGAGGTCATGGTCGATAGTGGCGATAAAAATGCACGCTATACCTATCAGACGCGCTTTTTAGAACATCAGCAATACTTGCAAAGGTTAGCGAAAAAAAATCGCTTAAAACTGATTCTCTGCGATACTACGCAACAGCCCTTAGAGGTTTTACGCTAATGTCACCGACAGAATTGCCGTTACGCGATATTCATTTACCGCCTGAAATTGGCTTTTTCCCAGTCGCGTTGGGATGGTGGATTTTGTTGCTAATTGTTCCGATTTTAGCTGGTTTTAGCTTTTGGCTTTATAGACGCCTAACGCGAAAAACAGCGGTTAAAACTGCAAAAAAATTGCTGTTGGCGTTGAAAACCAGTGACAAGGCAACAGCGGAAAAATTGGCGGAATTAGCGATACTTTTGCGTCGTGTGGCAATCAGTGTCAGCTCACGTTCAGAGTGCGCGAGCTTAACAGGAAAAGTATGGTTGGCTTATTTAGATAACAGCTTGAAAGATAAGTCATTTAGCGAAGGAGTAGGACAGTGTTTAGCTGATGTCAATTACCACAAAAATGCAGCGGTTGAGGTCGATATGACCGCACTGTGGGCATTGGTAGAACGTTGGTTACAAGCCCAAAAAAGTGGGCGGTCATAGAGCTATATTTTTTGCAAGATATCCGCCAATAATTGCGGCCCTTGATAAATTAAACCACTGTAAATCTGCACTAAACTTGCCCCAGCAGCTAATTTTTCTTGTGCGTCAGCTGCACTAAAAATGCCTCCTGCCGCGATAATCGGCAGTTTTCCTTGTAATTCAGCGGCTAATATTTTTACGACCGCTGTGGATTTTTCTTTAACGGGTAAGCCGCTTAACCCGCCTGTCTCGCCTGCTAATGGATGTTGTGAAACCAAGCTGCGGTCAAGGGTGGTATTGGTTGCAATCACCCCATCAAGGGCAAATTCTTGTAATAACCGTGCGATATGGCTAATTTCTGTTTCGGTTAAATCGGGGGCAATTTTAACCACTAATGGCACATATTTACCGTGTTGTGTGGTTAAAATGTGCTGCTCTTGTTTGAGGGCAGACAATAAATTTTTCAGTTCCTCACTTTGCTGTAGTTGGCGTAAATTTTGCGTATTCGGTGAAGAAATATTAATCGTAATATAGCTGGCAAAAGGATAACTTTTGCGCAATCCGATTAAATAATCTTCTGCTGCATTTTCTAGCGGCGTATCAAAATTTTTACCGATATTAATTCCTAAAATACCTTTAAAATCAGTGTGTTGTACTTGTTCAAGTAAATGTTCAATCCCTAAATTGTTAAAGCCCATCCGATTAATAATCGCTTGCTGTTCGGGTAAGCGAAATAAACGCGGCTTGGGATTGCCGGGCTGTGGGCGCGGCGTAACAGTGCCAATTTCGATAAATCCAAATCCCAAACCCGCTAAAGCATCAATGTAATCGCCATTTTTATCTAATCCTGCGGCAAGCCCGAGTTTGTTTTTAAACGTCAATCCCATCACGTTGACAGGTTCACTCACAGGATTGGGGAAAAACAGCGAATTTAAGCCCAGTTGCTGCCCTGCTTTTAAAAATTTTAAAGTGACGGTATGTGCGGTTTCTGGGTCTAAAGCAAATAAAGCAGGGCGTAGAAATGGATAAATATTCATAAGTTTCGCGTGAGTTGATAAGGAGTTGGGTCAATGCTGGGTGAACGTTTTAAGATTAAATCGGTCAGCAATTGGGCAGAAGCAGGTGCCATCGTCAGACCGTTTCTAAAATGCCCCGCATTAATGCTTAAATTGCTAATTTCAGGGTGAATTGCAATATACGGTATCCCGTGTTCTGTTCCAGGACGCAAGCCAGCCCAATGATTGGTCACTGAAAAGTTCTTCAGAGCTGGCAACAGGGTTGTTGCAAAACCGTATAACCTATCTTTAATCACGGGTGAAGTTGATTTATCAAACTCTGTGTGTTCGACTGAACTGCCTGCCAAAATTTTGCCATCGCGGCGGGGAATTAAATAATGGTCGCCTTCTAACACCATGTTTTTCAAGGTGTGCGGTTGGGCATTGAATAACAGCATTTGCCCTTTTACAGGTTTAATTTGTGTCGGTTGCAACTGTAAAGTAGGCAAAAATTGCTGACATAATTGACCTGTCCACGCCCCTGTTGCCATAATCAACTGATTAATTGCAAATATGCCTTGGGTTGTGTTAATGGAGTGAACCTGTTGATTTTTAAAGGTTATGTCTGTTAGCACACAATTTTCTACAAACTGTACACCGCTTTGGGCTAAAAAAGCGCGTAGCGATTTTAACAGCCGTGGATTTCGCGCTTGCGCAATACTCGGTAGCCATAACGGATGTAACGCTTTACTGTGTAAGGTGCAAAAAAGAGTCGCATCGGCTGGATAGGCGGGAATTTGATGGGTTGTACACCACTTTTGAGCAACGTCAATATCAGGATTTTGGGTGATTAATAATCCACATTGTGTCCATTCAGGGTCAAGTGCATTGGTGGCAATTAATTCCGCACTTATCTGTGGATACAGTTGCAAACTGGGAATCACTAAGTCAGTAATTGCTTGAGCCTGTCGCCAAGGATAAAGTGGCAATAAAATTCCCCCGCCTGCCCAAGAAGCTTCTTGACTGCTGGCATTTTTTTCAATCACCGTCACTGTTGCGCCTGCTTGGATAAGCGACTTGGCGGTTAATAAACCAATAATACCGCTGCCAATGAGAGTTATATCGGCGTTATTTTTTATCATAATGTAAACAGGTTTTTAAATCGAGTATTGGGAAATGAATAGAGCCTACCATCGTATCATTTAATGAAGCCCTGCAAAAATCATCCACCACATTAATTCTTTGCTCTCCACTCAAAGCGTTCAGATTTATGACGAGTTTATGACAAGGTTGTTGTTTTTTTTACACAAATAAGTGGAAAGCCTCACTAAAATCGTGTTACTTATTGAAATAAAAGGGATTAATGGAGGCAGTAAAATAGCAACAAAACTTGTAAGTAATAGATTATGCTGTTATTATTGCCGCGCAATGTGGTGCTGTGTTGTATTGCAGCAAATCGTTTCTAAAATAGTAGACAACCTATCTTTAAGGGGAATTCAATGACAACAATAAAATCCAAAGTCGTGCTGACACTAGCAACCGCAGCGTTTGCATTAAGCAGCGCAATGATTGCACCAGAAGTGATGGCAAAAAGTAAAAAGAAAAAAGTTAAAAAATCCAGTGGAACAACTTCATCAACCTCTTATGTTTCAACCTCCAGTAATTCAGCAACCACTGAGTTACAAGCCCAAGTCAACGAATTAAGATCGCAACTTAACGCCCTGCAAAATCAACAAGCTAATGCGGTTGCTCCTGCTCCTGTCATGGCAGCACCTGAAGTACACACAACCAAAAATGATAGCAAAGACCACATGGTATTCTTCCGTGGCGGTTGGGCGCATTCAGATGCACAACGTAATGGCGTATCCATTAGCAGCGGCATTATCGACTCTGCCAATGGGGCGGTAAGCTCTGCGGTGTCAGGTGCGCAAGCGGATAAAAATGCGTGGTATTTTGGCGCAGGTTTAGACTTTAGCATTGATGATAATCTGTTTGGTTTAGCACCTAACACGGAAGTATTGGGCGAGGTTATGTTCCAATACAAAGAATTTGGTAACAGAGTACAAGGTAACGCTTTAACCAATACCAGTAATTTAGTGGTTGCAGGGGTTGCAGGCGGTCTTAATTTACCAACAACAACCAATGCCAACGGTGCAGCGCGTAATGTCACAGTGAGCCAGTTCACCTTGTCAGCTTCACCAAAAATCAAATTTATGAAAGGCAGCAATTTCAGACCTTGGATTATTCCAGTCGGTTTTGCGATGAATGTTATCAGTCCACCTTCTGAATCTATTACCGTTTTAGAGCCTTCATTGATGTTTGGTGCAGGGGCGGATTATAAATTATGGAAAAATATTTACTTAGGTGCGGACGCACGTTATCAATATGCGGTTGGTAAATTAGACCAAGTTAAAACTGACGGCTTTACCGTTGGTGGTTACTTAGGATTAGGTTTCTAAGGAAACGTTTTTAGTAAAAAACAGAAAGGGAAGGCTTGTGTTAAGTCTTCCCTTTTTTTATGTTATTGACTTTTCGGTCGCGCCGCATTGAAAACAGCCCCTATTAGCCTCATGTTAGTTAATATTCAAGCATAACTTCCAAAAGGTGCCTACCATGAGAATGGACAAATTAACCAGCAAGTTTCAAGAAGCCTTAGCCGATGCGCAAAGTTTAGCCATTGGTAAAGACCATCAATTTATCGCGCCTGCCCATCTATTAAGCGCGTTGCTCAATCAACAAGGCGGCAGCATTCATCCGTTGCTAATACAAAGTAGCGGCAATATCACGCAACTACGCAGTGCCTTAATAGATGAATTAAACCGGATTGCTACCGTTAGCGGCACAAGTGGCGATGTAGTCGTGTCTAATGAATTACAGCGACTGTTAAACGTCACCGATAAGCTCGCGCAAAAACGCCACGATGCCTTTATTTCCAGTGAATTGTTTTTATTAGCTATTTTTGACAATAAAGACCCGTTGCAGGACGTGCTAAAAAAATGCGGTGTTACCAAAGCTAAATTAGAACACGCTATCGAAGCCATGCGTGGCGGCGAAGCGGTCAATGATGCCAGCGCGGAAGACCAACGCCAAGCCTTAAAAAAATACACCATTAATCTGACTGAACGTGCCGAGCAAGGCAAACTCGACCCGGTGATTGGACGTGATGATGAAATCCGCCGCACCATTCAAGTGTTACAACGCCGTACCAAAAATAATCCGGTGTTAATTGGCGAACCCGGCGTTGGTAAAACGGCGATTGTCGAAGGGCTGGCGCAACGGATTGTCAATGGCGAAGTGCCGGAAGGCTTAAAATCGAAACAAGTTTTGTCGTTGGATATGGCGGCATTAATCGCGGGGGCAAAATTTCGCGGTGAATTTGAGGAACGCCTAAAAGCGGTGCTGAATGATTTAGCCAAACAAGAAGGACAAGTGATTCTTTTTATTGATGAATTACACACCATGGTCGGCGCGGGCAAAGCGGAAGGCGCGATGGATGCGGGGAATATGCTGAAACCGGCGTTGGCACGGGGGGAATTGCATTGTGTCGGCGCAACCACTTTGGACGAATATCGCAAATACATTGAAAAAGATGCCGCGTTAGAACGGCGATTCCAAAAAGTGCTGGTGGATGAACCCAGCGTAGAAGACACCATCGCTATTTTGCGCGGACTTAAAGAGCGTTATGAAGTGCATCACGGCGTGGATATTACCGACCCAGCGATTGTAGCAGCGGCGATTTTGTCGCACCGTTATATTGCCGACCGCCAATTGCCCGACAAAGCCATTGATTTAATTGATGAAGCGGCAAGTCGCATCCGCATGGAAATTGATTCCAAACCGGAAGTGATGGACAAATTAGAGCGGCGTTTGATTCAGTTAAAAATCGAGCAAGTGGCGTTAAAACATGAGGATGATGCCGCGTCTAAAAAACGTTTGGAGATGTTGGAAAAAGAAATCGGCAGTTTGGAAAAAGAATATTCTGATTTAGAGGAAATTTGGAAAGCGGAAAAAGTGGCTCTGCAAGGCTCGGCGCATGTGAAAGAGTTGCTGGAAAAGGCGAAATTGGAATTGGAAGTCGCCAGTCGCAGCAGCGATTTGGCGAAAATGTCTGAATTGCAATACGGCATTATTCCGAAATTGGAACAGGAATTAAAGCTCGCTGACAGTGCTGAAACCAAGCCGATGACTTTGTTGCGTAATAAAGTCACCGATGAGGAAATTGCCGAAGTGGTGTCAAAATGGACGGGCATTCCAGTATCGAAAATGCTGGAAGGGGAAAAAGATAAATTATTGCGCATGGAAGAGGAATTAGGTAAGCGGGTGGTAGGACAAACGGAAGCCTTAAAAGCGGTCAGTAATGCGATTCGCCGCTCACGCGCTGGGCTGTCTGACCCAAATCGCCCGAATGGTTCATTTTTATTTTTAGGCCCAACAGGGGTGGGAAAAACCGAATTGTGCAAAGCTCTCGCGGCGTTTATGTTTGATACCGAAGAGGCGATTGTGCGGGTGGATATGTCCGAATTTATGGAAAAACATTCGGTGGCGCGTTTGATTGGCGCACCTCCAGGTTATGTAGGCTATGAAGAAGGTGGTTATTTAACCGAAGCTATCCGCCGCAAACCTTATTCGGTGTTGCTGTTGGATGAAATTGAAAAAGCCCATCCTGATGTGTTCAATGTGTTGTTGCAAGTATTGGATGATGGTCGCTTGACCGATGGACAAGGGCGGACGGTGGACTTTAAAAATACCGTGATTGTAATGACCTCAAATTTAGGTTCAACTTATATTCAAGATTTAGCCGGCGAAGAAAATTATCAGGTGATGAAAGCGCAAGTGATGGCGGTGGTGGCCGGACATTTCCGTCCTGAGTTTTTAAACCGGATTGACGAAGCGATTGTGTTTCATCCCTTAGCCGCAAATCAAATCAAAGCCATTGCTAAAATTCAATTGAGTTATTTGCAAAAACGCTTGCAAGACAAAGACATGGCGTTAGTTTTAAATGAAGCGGCATTGGCCAAATTAGCCGAAGCAGGGTTTGATTCGGTTTATGGGGCGCGTCCTTTGAAACGAGCGATTCAGCAGCAAATTGAAAATCCACTGGCGCAAGCGATTTTAGCAGGTGAATTTGTAGCAGGTGACACGATTCAGGTCAGTGTTGAGGCAAATACATTACTATTTACCAAGGGTTAAGCCATTTTGGATTAAATTCTTCCCTGCCCTCCTTTAAGAAAGGTGGGTGTTCCTCTTTGTAAAGGGGATTAAAGGGGACTTTATTAGATAGCTAGGAATCAGCATGACGGTGCAAGCACTGGAACAGATTTATGTTCTGAATGTTAAAAAATTTACCCAACGGCGCCGTTTTATGGAACAGCAGTTGGCGAGTTTTGGCTTGCGAGCCGAGTTTATTTTTGACTGGGATGTGGACGATTTAACCACCGAGGTACAGACTCGTTATTTTACAGGGACGCAATTATCCCCCGCGCAGCGGTCTTGCGCGTTAAAACACTTGACCGCGTTGCAAAAAATAGCCGCGCGGCAAACGGGGCTTTGTTTAGTGCTAGAAGATGATGCGGTTTTTACGGCTGATTTTGCCGCAGGCTTACAAGCGGCGTTGACCGAAAGTGTCAATTATCCGGGTGATAAAGTGATTTACATCGGCTCAGGGGGTAATTTTTTCACTCCAAAAAGCCAACGTAAACCTGAGCAGCGGTTATACAAAGGTACTCGCGGTCGGTTTGCCGATTCGTATTTACTCGACAGTCAAACGGCGCAAAAACGCTTAAATTGGCTGTTGCAACACAAAATTTCTGAACCGATGGATAATCAATTTGAATTGATTGACAACGCTTTAGGGATTGCCATGTTGTGGTTAGAAGACCCCGTGGTGGAGCAAGGGAGTAAAAACGGCTTATTTAACAGCAGTTTAGAACCTGCACCACCGACGTGGTTACAAGGAATGTTGTTTGCTTGGGAAAAATTAAAACGTAAATATATTTATCAATTGTGGCGATAAAGCATGAGTTACGCGGGTTTTACAGAAAAATCACTGATGAGTTGTCGGATTTTTGCGATTATCGCCGGGATTTGCGCCCCAATGTCAACGGCAATCACCAGTGTGCTGTCTGTGTTAATGCTGGTGGCGTGGCTGCTTTCAGGTGAGGTTAGCAGCAGTTTAAAACGGGCGGTTGCCCAACCTGCGGGAAAAATGCTGCTGCTGTTTTTTGCGTGGTTAATTATTGGCACATTCTATGCACCCACCCCCGTGGGGGAAAAATTCACTACCTTACTTAGCTGGAAAAAATTGCTGTATGCCTTTGTATTACTTGGACTCTTTTATCGTGAGTCGTGGCAACGTTGGTTTATTGAAAGCTATTTTATTGTGATGTTGGAAGGGGTTATCGTCTCAACTGTGTTGTGGTTTATAAAACTGCCCATTCGCTATCAAGAAGAAGCGGGGATTTTTATGTCTAATCATTCCGCACAAAGTTTAGCTTTTGTCGCTGCTATTTTGTGTAGCCTATTTTTATGGCAACACGTCTCGTCTACAAAAAAATGGCTGCTGCTTGCTAGTATCAGCTTGTTTTTATTTAATATTTTCTTCATCAGTGCCTCACGCAGTGGCTATATCGCGTTGCCGATTGCGTTGGGGTTTTCGCTGTTATGCTTTTATGGCTACAAAAAACTGCCTTTGATTCTCACGGGAATCGCGGCGTTGTTGTGCGTGGTGCTGTTGACTTCCAGCACGGTGCAGCAAGGAATAAAATTAGCGGTAGAACAAAAAATGAATTACCAAGTCAGTGAAAACCCTACCTCCATTGGCATTCGAGTGATTTTTGCGCAAAATACTTGGGAGTTAATTCAACAACAGCCTGTGTTGGGTTATGGCACATCGGCTTTTAAAACCACTTATACGCCTCATGCGGCAAAAAAATACCAAGACTGGCGGGGCGACCCTGCCACTGACCCGCATAATCAATATTTGTTTATTTTGTTGGAAAACGGGGTCGTTGGGTTGTTGCTGTTTTTAGCTTATATCGCCACGGCGGTGTATCAAGGGCTAAAACAGCCACCGTTTGGGGTGATGGCGGCCAGTTTTTTATTAGCCATTACCGCTGTCAGTTTGTTTAGCTCGAATTTTAAAACCTTTCCCGAGGGGTTTTTATTGGCATTCTTTATGGGAATTTTGTTGGCGCGGCAAGTTGTTTTGCCAAGTAAAGCCGCTAGTGAATGACAAAATAGAGCCGAATAAACAAGCAGTTGAAGTTAGAATGGACTTTATTTTTCAAAACCCTTGCCCGCTAATAATTCTTCACCCGAAATGGTCGTTGTCGATGACACTTGGGCTTTTTTTAAGTTTTCAATAACTTGACAGATGACTTGCTTACGCCATTCAAAATCCCTGAGAGTGATGGTTTCGGTAATGGGTTTTATAAATTCAGAGAACATGGCAAACTCGGTGTTTGAATGCAATATTTTTTCGATTTGTAAATCACACCAGACAGCAAACCGCGCATCTAACCAACGGGCGAAGAAAATGGCGAGTTTTGGATGTAGCCAAGTACCTTGTTCTTCTTGAGAACCACCTTGCTTGATTATAACTAATTGATTTTGTTCCGTTAGGCATATTTGCCCAACGGCTTTTATGTATTCTTGGGTGGCTTTTGTACGCAAAAAATCTTTTGGAACTTTATTGAATTGTTTTGCAATAGCGGTGGCGTTAATAAATCCGTCTGTTTGAAAAAATACCGGCATAGTGCCAAATTGTGCGGTGATGAGCTGGGTTGCCATGAGAATATTCCTTAGTGCTTATTTTTTACGATTTTTGGATAAAAGCATACGCTCGCCATGAGAAATGCGTCAAACGACAGGCAATAAAAAACCCCGTTTGTTTTCACAAGCGAGGCTTAACAATCGAGGCTTAAAAGTGCGGTTATTTTTCAAAACCCGTGCGGGCTAATAATTCTTGACCAGAAATAATCATCATCGTCTCCACTTGGGCTTTTTCCAGATTTTCAAAAGCTTGGTAAATAACTTGCTTGCGCCATTCAAAATCCCGCAGAGTGATGGTTTCGGTAATGGTTTTTAAAAACTCCGTTAAGGTATCTTTGAATGTTCCCGTTACCAGCGCATCATACGCATTGATAACGTGTAGTTGAAATTCTGGACTTATCCACATCGCATACGCATAAACCAGTGGTTTAACAACGTAAGTGCCTTGCTCTTCAGTAAAGCTGTTTACAGTCTTAACAGGCTCTAAGTTATTGATTTTACAGGAAGGCGGAATTTCTTTTTTGATGATTGTTGCAATTAAAGCCTGGGTTTCTTTGTTTTCGAGAAAGTATTTTGGACGGTCTTTTTGATGACCACCAGCAGCTTTGTGCAAATCGTTTAGAAAATAGCGACCTTCTGCGTCTTGGCGAATTGTAACATTGCAGACGGTTAATTGATTATTAGACATGATTGTCTCCAAGTGAGTTTTTGAAACCACCGGAACGCTGTCAAACGTTGGGAGGTGGGGTATAAAAGGGTTGACAGACCGTACACTTGGATACGGCGAGCCGAAGCTCCCCTTTTTTATCCCACCATAGCGATAGGCATAAAAAAAGCGCGTAATGTGCGCTTGCACCAAGTGTTAATTCAGGCTGTCAAACCTGACCGCTACAATGGGGTAACGGCGCAGCTAAGATAAGCGAAAAGGTTGTTTTTTGTCAAATAACAGGCAATAAAAAACCTCGCTTGTTTTCACAAGCGAGGCTTGAATCCGTTGTTATGTTAACGTTATCGGGCTTTTTAGGGCTTTCAGCCGTTCTTGAAGGGCGATAACGTCTTTTCCCAGCATCATAATCTGCACACCTTCCGCGTTTTCTAATCCGTTTTCGTGCTGAAGAAAGCGTTCTTCAAATTCTTCCAGTGACAAAAGTGGCGGGGGATTTTCCTTGTCTATCACTAAATTTTCGTAGGATTTGAGAACGTAGTCGGGGATGGGAATCCCTAAATAATATTTTTCGCGTTCAGTCGAATTGCTCATATTTTTTGACTCCTTAAGTTTGTTGTTTAAAACAAAAAATGGTTATTTTTCAAAACAGTGACCGGCTAATAATTCTTCACCTGAAATGATCATCATCGTTGACACTTGGGCTTTTTTCAAATTTTCAATGAGTTGACAGATGACTTGCTTGCGCCATTCAAAATCCCTAATGTCGATGGGTTCGGTGATGGGTTTTAAAAACTCCGTTAAGGTATCTGTCAACGTTCCCGTCACCAGTGTATCGTAAGTATTAATAACCAATAAGTTAAACGCTGGACTAATCCACATGGCGTAGGCATAAACTAAGGGCTTAACTACAAATGTGCCAAGTCCTTGTTTTACAAGGATAGGCGGAATTCCGCCTTTTGATAATTCAGCAACGAGTTCTTTGGCTTGTTGATTTTCAAGCCAGTATTTGGGACGGTGTTTTTGGTCTTTCCCTGCGGCTTTGTGCAAATCATTTAAGCAAAAACGACCTTCTGAATCTTGATTGATGGTGATGCCAGAAATGGCAAGAGTTTGATTGGACATGATAGTTTCCAAGAGTAATATTGAGAACCACCGAACAATTCTTTCAAAAATTGGGCGGTGGATATAATCGAGTTGAAAGACCGCTCTCTTGGATACGGTTGTGCAAAAGCACCACGATTATGCCCACCATGAAAATGAGAGGTTTAAAAGTGTTTCACAAGAGAATATTCAGGCTTTCAACCCTGACCGCTACAATGGGGTAACGGCGCGGTTAAGATAAGCGAAAAGCGTGTTTTTTGTCAAACAACAGGTAATAAAAAACCTCGCTTGTTTTCACAAGAGAGGCTTTTAACGCAAGAGGCGGCGCAATACGTTTTATGGTTAGGATTTTTGTAGGGCGGGCACGCTTTTTTGCCCGCCATGATATGTTTAATGTTGCGTTGTTTGGTGTGCAAAACAGCGTACACACCCTTGTATCTCTCCAAACCAACGATATACTGCCTAGCTAGCATTATATCTAAAGTGCATGATCAGAGTTTGGGCCCACCCTTAGAC
>JAIFMS010000164.1 GCA_020048335.1 Methylococcaceae bacterium
GGCTGAATAAGTGACTGTTAGCGATTGCGGGGCAGTTTTTTCACTGACAGCTGAGAGCAATGTTGCCGAAGCCGGCAAACGAATGGACTGCCCAATCGTTAAAGTATAAGGCGGGGCGATATTGTTGAGTTGCGCTAAGGTTTGGTAGTTTTGTTGATAGGTGACACCAATCCGATACAAAGTATCGCCCGATTTAACGATATAACGCTTTAACGGTGCGGGCGTGGGTTTAAGACGAGGCGGTGAGGGCTTTTCATCACTGTGACACGCTAATAATAGCAGCACTAACAGCAGCGGCAATAAACGTGTAAAGCGAAAAATAGCTGACATTTAGGGTAAAAAATGGATAAAAGGAAAATAAAAAAATCAGTCGCAGTCGCCTCTCACCCGTTATCAAAATTTTTAATGCTTCTTTTTCAATAACACCGCTTTTGCTTGATTTATTTTGCTGGCTAAATAATCCGAGCCGCCGCGATCAGGGTGAAGTTTTTGCATCAGCCGTTTATGGGCTGTGATAATCTGCTGTTCGGTTGCCCCTTCTGTTAACCCTAAGATGCGATAAGCCTCGTCTGTGTTCATCTCATCTGTGGCAGGTGGAGGCTGTTTTTCTCTATTAGGTTGGGCTGTAGTAAACATAGACCATAATGACTGAAAATGGGGTAAATGTTTGAATAAAAACGGTAATGCACTGCTGATAAAGGTTAATCCAACCCCTATTAAGGCAAATAGCCAGTTTAATTTTCCACTCGCTGTTAAAAGCAGCAATACTGCAACAAACAGTAGCAGCCCGTATTTTTTTAAGTAAATATCAACAATATCAGGTTGTTGTCGGGTCATTTTGCGCCATGCAAAATACCCTGCTAAAGCCAATGCCAGGAGTAAATAAAGGCGAATCAAGTCAAAACTCCTCAGAGTAATTTTGTTAAACATCTCTTACAGTTTAAAGCATAACTTAAAAGAGGGGTTTCTTAAGTTGCTGTTTAAATAGCCCTACTGTTATTAAGTCAACAAAATGTTTGAAACGCTACGTTATTTTTCCGCAGCAACAATAGATTTTATCTGTTTATAATCAATAAGTTATATTTATTTTAAAAGTTGGCATAGCCTTTGCTTTATCCTAACTGTTATCAACAACGTCCTAAATAGGGGGAGAACATGGCATTACGTCAATGTGCAATATACGGTAAAGGTGGAATCGGTAAATCAACAACCACACAAAACTTGGTTTCTGCTTTAGCAGAGCTAGGTAACAATGTGATGATTGTCGGTTGCGATCCTAAAGCGGACTCAACGCGCTTAATTCTTCATGCAAAAGCGCAAACGACCATTATGAGTTTAGCCGCAGAAGCAGGCAGTGTTGAGGATTTAGAATTAGAAGACGTATTAAAAGCAGGCTATCGCGGTATTAAATGTGTGGAATCAGGTGGCCCTGAGCCTGGTGTTGGTTGTGCAGGTCGTGGCGTTATCACGGCAATTAACTTCTTGGAGGAAGAAGGCGCGTATGACGATGAATTGGATTTTGTATTTTATGATGTGTTGGGTGACGTGGTGTGCGGCGGTTTCGCTATGCCAATTCGTGAAAATAAAGCCCAAGAAATCTATATCGTCTGCTCAGGCGAAATGATGGCGATGTATGCGGCAAATAACATTGCTAAAGGTATCGTTAAATATGCCAACTCAGGTTCTGTGCGTTTAGCAGGTTTGATTTGTAACTCACGCGAAACGGCGCGTGAAGATGAATTGATTTCTGCATTAGCGGCAAAAATCGGCACGACCATGATTCATTTTGTACCACGCGACAACGTTGTACAACGGGCTGAAATTCGTCGGATGACCGTTATTGAATACGAGCCACAAGCAAAACAAGCCGATGAGTATCGTCAATTAGCGACTAAAATTCGTGATAACAAAAATTTCGTTATCCCAACCCCTATCACAATGGATGAGTTGGAAGAATTGATGATGGAATTTGGCATTATTGATGAAATAGATGAGTCTATCGTTGGTGTCACAGCAGCTGCGGAAGTAGGTGCTTAAAAACCGATTTACCGTAGAGATGTTGCACTTGCAATGTCTCTACAGGTTCTTTAAATCCTAAAACCTGTCTGTGAGGGATTACTCACGACATTATGGTAGGAGCATTATTATGGCAGCTTTAACAAGAGAAGAGACCGAAGCCCTTATCCAAGAAGTGCTTGAGGTTTATCCAGACGCAGCAAAAAAAGACCGGGCTAAACATTTGGCGGTCAACGACCAAAGCTTAGAAAAATCAAATAAATGTATTACCTCCAACCGCAAATCCTTACCCGGTGTGATGACGATTCGGGGTTGTGCTTACGCTGGTTCTAAAGGCGTGGTGTGGGGGCCGATTAAAGATATGATTCATATCTCGCACGGTCCTGTCGGTTGTGGACAATATTCACGCGCAGGCAGACGTAACTATTATGTTGGTACAACTGGCGTAAATACTTTCGGCACAATGAACTTTACCTCTGATTTTCAGGAAAAAGACATTGTATTTGGTGGCGATAAAAAGCTTGCCAAAATCATGCACGAAATTGAAGAACTGTTCCCACTGAATAAAGGCATCAGTATTCAGTCAGAATGCCCAATCGGTTTGATTGGTGATGATATTGAAGCGGTGGCTAAAAAAGCCAATAAAGAAATTAATAAACCTGTCGTGCCAGTGCGTTGCGAAGGTTTCCGTGGGGTTTCACAATCCTTAGGACATCACATTGCCAACGATGCGATTCGCGATTGGGTGTTAGAAAATCGGGATGGTGATGATTCATTCCCAACCACGCCTTACGATGTTGCGGTGATTGGCGATTACAACATCGGTGGTGATGCGTGGTCTTCACGGACATTATTAGAAGAAATGGGCTTACGGGTGGTTGCGCAATGGTCAGGGGATGGCACGATTGCGGAAATGGAAAAAACCCCGAAAGTGAAATTGAATTTAATCCATTGCTATCGTTCGATGAACTACATCGCGCGGCACATGGAAGAAAAATACAAAATTCCTTGGATTGAGTACAACTTCTTTGGCCCAACTAAAATCGCCGAAAGTTTACGCAAAATCGCCGCGTTGTTTGATGAAACTATCCAAGCCAATGCTGAAAAAGTGATTGCTCGTTATCAAGCAGAATATGAAGCAGTGATTGCAAAATACAAACCCCGTTTGCAAGGCAAACGTGTCATGTTGTATGTCGGTGGCTTGCGTCCTCGTCATGTGATTGGTGCGTATGAAGATTTAGGGATGGAAGTGGTTGGGACAGGCTATGAATTTGGTCATAACGATGATTATGACCGCACTATCAAAGAAATGGGCAATGCCACACTGATTTATGACGATGTGACAGGCTATGAATTTGAAGAGTTTGTCAAACGTGTCAAACCTGATTTGATTGGTTCAGGCGTAAAAGAAAAGTACATTTTCCAAAAAATGGGTGTGCCATTTCGGCAAATGCACTCGTGGGATTACTCAGGTCCGTATCATGGCTATGATGGTTTTGCCATTTTCGCTCGCGATATGGACATGACGTTGAATAATCCTTGCTGGAAACAAATTAAAGCACCGTGGAAAGCGGCTGCCAGTGAGCAAGTGGCTGTTGCCGCAGGTGCGTAATAACGTAGGGTGGGCAGGCTTTTTTGCCCACCCTACAAATGAATATTTTCTTTGAGGTATTCCCTCAATTTACTCAACACGTTGTCCACAGATGAGTGGCGCGTTAGGAGATTATCATGAGCCAAGACGTCGAAAACATCCAAGCGAGTTATCCATTATTTCGTACCGACGAATATAAAGACAACTTGAAAAACAAACGCGAAGCCTACGAAGAGCGTCATCCACAAGAAAAAATTGATGAAGTGTTTCAATGGACAACGACCAAAGAATATCAAGAAGTCAATTTTAACCGTGAAGCGTTGACGGTTAATCCTGCCAAAGCGTGTCAACCACTGGGTGCGGTGTTATGTGCCTTAGGGTTTGAAAAAACCATGCCTTATGTTCACGGCTCACAAGGTTGCGTTGCGTATTTTCGTACTTATTTTAACCGTCATTTTAAAGAGCCAGTGGCGTGCGTATCGGATTCGATGACCGAAGACGCGGCGGTGTTTGGTGGGCAAAAAAATATGATGGCAGGCTTGGAAAACTGTAAAGCCTTGTACAAACCTGACATTATTGCCGTTTCAACCACTTGTATGGCAGAAGTTATCGGTGACGACCTCAATGCGTTTATCAATAACACTAAAAAAGCAGGACATATCGAACAAGATTTCCCCACGCCTTATGCACATACCCCAAGCTTTGTCGGTAGTCATACCACAGGTTGGGACAATATGTTTGAAGGGATGATTAAATATTTTACTCGCACCACGATGGACGACAAAATCGTGGGTTCAAACGGTAAAATCAATCTTGTGCCTGGTTTTGAAACTTATCTTGGTAACTTCCGTGTCATGCACCGGATGATGAAAGAAATGGGCGTGGATTACACCTTATTAAGTGATCCGTCTGAAGTATTAGACACCCCCGCTGATGGCACATTCCGTCTCTATGCAGGTGGCACAACCCAAGCTGAAATCAAAGATGCACCGAATGCGATTGATACCTTGTTGTTGCAACCTTGGCAGTTGGATAAAACCAAAAAATTTATCAAAGATACTTGGCATCAACCTGTTTCTGCCATCAATATCCCAATGGGTTTAGCATGGACCGATGCGTTTTTGATGAAAATTTCTGAATTAACGGGCAAACCGATTGCTGCCTCGTTGGAATTAGAACGCGGTCGTTTAGTGGACATGATGACCGACTCGCATACTTGGTTGCATGGCAAAAAATTCGCCCTGTATGGCGATGCGGATTTTTGTTTAGGAATGACGCAATTTTTGCTCGAATTAGGTGCAGAGCCTACTGACGTGTTGTGTAATCATGCGAACAAACGCTGGCAAAAAGCGGTTCAAAAAATTTGTGATGATTCACCTTACGGGCAAAAAACTCAAATCCATTTAAGCAAAGATTTGTGGCATTTCCGTTCATTGATGTTTACTAACAAACCTGATTTTATGATTGGTAATTCCTATGGCAAATTCATTCAACGTGACACTTTGTATAAAGGTGAAGCGTTTGAAGTGCCATTGATTCGGATTGGTTTCCCGATTTTCGACCGTCATCATTTACACCGCATGACTACTTTAGGGTATGAAGGCGCAATGTATATTCTGACAACGCTGGTTAATTCAGTGCTAGAGCAACTGGATAAAGACACACGCGGGATGGGAACAACCGATTATAACTATGACTTGGTTCGTTAATTGCTAGTCTTTTGTAGGTTGGATTCTAATTCAACCTACATTTCCAATTTAAAATACGCATAACGGAGAATCCTCATGCCCAATGTCATGCTGAAAAAAAATGCCGACGGCAAATTAGTCTTCTATGTTCCGAAAAAAGACTTGGAAGAAGTCGCAGAAAGCGTGGAATTTGATAGTCCTGAACAATGGGGGGGAGAAGTGCTGCTCAGTGATGGTTCAAAATACTACTTTGAACCTCAAGCGCAGCCTGATTTTCCCGTTACGTTGCGTGCAAAACGTGTAGATTCAGGAGAATAATAATGGCTCTTTATATTGTTGCAGACGAATGTATTTCATGTGGCGATTGTGTTCCTGTTTGCCCAACTAACTCAATCACCGAAGGGGCTGTGGTGTTTAAAATTGACAAAAAAACCTGCACTGAATGTGAAGGCGATTTTGACAAACCACAATGTGTGCGAGTTTGTCCGATTGATAACTGCATCTTACCGATTGCAGCTTAAAAAAACTTGGGAGTCCAAAATTGGTTTTGGACTCCATTGGAGTTTACCATGATTAGCCCAGCGCAATTAGTAGAAATCACTCATAAAATCAAAGAAATAGGAATAAATGAGGACGCTGTTTTAGAGTTACTCCGTACAGCCTACCCAGAGATTCATTTTACTTACTGTATGGATGATGATATTGGCTCTTATACCCCCGCCGTTAGTGAAAGCGACTTTAATTTGTATTTAGTTGATGGACGTGAACACTGTTTGTGTTTAACCCAAGATGCTCAAATAGCAACAGGCATCGTGGTTGCTGAAATTGTGGCAGACTAACATGACGGGCGAACAACGGACTGTCACTGTGCCGTTAGCTGATTGTAGCCTTTGTCCATTTCGTGGCAAAACTTTATTGCAAGGGCGTTGTATGCCGGGTGATACTTGTGTGAAGGTTGAAAGTGGGCGACAAATTGACCGCTTTTTCAAACTCAATCCGCACTATGCCGAGCAGTATTTACACGACTCTTTTTGGGAACGCCGTGCCATTGCAGTGCGCTATGCCCCGCTCAAAGCGTTACCTGCCTTAATTAACGACAGTGATGAAGTGGTTAGACGCGCCATTGCTTATAAATTGCCGTTATCTTATTTACCGCAATTGATGAACGATTGTGACCGTGAAGTGCGGATGACTGTCGCTGACCGTATTCCTGTAGAAGACTTGGAAAAAATGGTCGCCGACCCTGATTATATTGTGCGCGTCACCATTGCAAAACGCTTACCTGTTGGACGTTTATTTCGCTTAATTTGTGACCCCGACCCCGAAGTGCGCAAAATTGTTGCCACGCGCATTCCCTCTGTCAGTTTAGGATTGTTAGTGCATGATAAAGCAGCAGAAATTCGCCGCATCGTCGCTGAACGAATTAGCCCAGAAGATGCGGTGAGTTTGCTGACCGATAGCGATTGGGTCGTGCGTTATGTCGTTGCCCAAAAAGTTGCGCCCACGGCACTGAAAGCGTTAGAAAACGACCCTGAGCCTGATGTTCGTAGCATTGTGCAGCAACGTTTATCTTCAATTTCTCAAGTGGATGATTACCATGACTGAACCCACTTTTACACTCGATGGGCAAACCTTAGCTAAACTCGCCAAGCAAACCTTGCCCGATGCCGAGAATCACTCATTACTGAGCAAACTCAAGCAGTTAAATCCTGATTATCCGCTCCGATTAGCACGGATTGGTTCAGAATGGTATCGAATAGGTGGCATTGTTGATGTCAATGGCAAGCGGATTGCCACCGATGTTATCGAATGGACAGAGCGCACGTTTCGCGAGTGTGGACAAAATCTGCATACCTTGATTGAGCATACCTTAGAACAACAATTGTGTGCGACACAAATTATTGGTAACACGTTGTATTTAGTGATGCAAACAGGCAAAAAAGCCGAAGAGTTTGTGCAGATTGAAATTGATAAAATTCAAGAAGTGTCTAATCGGTTTTTAGTCGATGAGTTAAATCCGCCCGAAGACTTGGAAGAATTCATTGACCCATTAGAGCCAAAAGCGATTCAACCATTTGCCATTGGCACAGCGCGTTATCAATATCGGCGCAAAACCGATGTGGCGATTTTCATGGCAGAGATGAGTAAACATCCTTTTAATGAGCATCCTGCACAACGCTTTATGGATGATTTTAATCGCAGTTCCGCAGGTGCTGGAGCAACTTTTTGCCACGACTGGATTATTCGTCCCTTTCGTCACACAGGGCGATTTGGCGAACAAATTGTGAATGTGGAAATCATTAACACACAAGCAAAAAACATCCCTTATTTAGAAACACTCACGGCGAAAGGCACTGCCTTACATACACAGCTCAACCGCTTTGATCGCCAAGCCGGTTATCCGTTTGCGTGGTTTTTTTATATGCTCAAAGGCTTGTGGGTTCCCACGCAAATTGGGGTCGCGGTGTTTAAAGATATTAGCGGTGATTTTTCTTATTTACCTGAACGTGATGTGGCGGTGTTAAAAGATTGGATTAGCACCCCTTACAGCGTTTAATTTTTACGTTACTTTAAATCAATGGAGATAAAAGATGGCAATTGCAGACATTAAAGCCTTTTCAGAATTGGCAAAAACCGATGAGCAATTAAAAGAAAAACTTAAAGCCTGTTTGAAATTACGCGAGATTTTAAATTTGGCAAAGGAATATGGTTTTACTCTGGATGAAGTGGAATTGTATCCACCTAATGAACCACAATTTACGGATGAGCAATTATCTGAAAAGATGGCAAAAGCCTTGTTGCGGGTGTAAAAACCAAGAGAACACCCTCCTTATGAAAATAAGGAGGGTTGAAATAGATTAATCGGTTGCGGCTGCATTGTATTTTTCAATCAATCCCAACGCTTTTTCAATCACTTTATCGCTTTTTTCGACTAAATCTTCCAAACTGGCAAAGCCAAACCGATGGGTATCGCGCAAAATTTTATCCACCACGATTAATTTTCCCACCATAATTAACGCCCGTCCAAACCCTTCATGGCTGATATGCACCATCGGCGCAGCCATCAAGCCTGTTTTTTTCTCAATCAAGGTTGCCAACGAATTGTAATAAGCTTTTAACCGCGCAATGGTGATTTCATCAGGGTCGCCAATCACGGGAATCGCTTTTTTCCGCTCTTTGGTTAGCACAATCGGATCAATAATTCGCGCCGCTGACCAACCGTCATAAGTATCATAGGTATCAATGGCACGAAGTTGTTTAATCATGTCCTGCACAATGTCAGATTGTAAAAAGCTGTCATCTTCTGCGACGACTAAATTAGCTGCACTCATGGTTTTTTCCTGTTAAGTTTTTAAAAGTAAACGGTTTTTCTTAGATTATTCCTGCCATTCTTCATCCGCCATCTGCTGAAAGCGGCTGGGGTCTACGGCTTTTTGTTTATTAATTGCTTTTGCCAACCAACTGGAAGGCCCTGCCTTTATTTCGGTTTGCAAATCCGCAATAAGCTCTTTAATTTGACTGCCATCATGGACTTTGACAGGCTGAATCCCTTGCGCAATCAATTGTTTAATCGCCGACGCGCCAATGGCTTGACAATACACCGCTGCACAATCGGCTAATAATTCAATTTTTACCGCTAATTTATCTTCATTGCCATCTTGTTCTAATTCGCCAAATTGCGCCACTTCCAAAAATCGCGCCTCATCCAGAGTGACCGCATATAAAACAAAGGATTTTGAAGAACCAAAATGTTGATTCACACTGGTCATGTCGGTACTGGCGAAAGCCACTTTTAAAGCCGTTTCCATAAAAGACTCCAATTCAAGGGTGGGAACAACCTGCATTCGGCGCGTTAATGACATGATGGCGCAGGCGGTTGTTTGTAAATCGAGTGATAAACAGGGATTTGCTCGTGTGCCTCGTTAATCACTAAATTGGCTAAATCAAACAAAGTTTGCCGACTACCGCGATAACCAATCCAGGTTTTTTGATAGCCACCGATAATGTCGTATAACGGAAACCCGGCGCGTAAAATCGGAACGTGCAAACGATTGGCACTATCTACCGCATGAGAATTGCCAATCACTAACTGCACGTTTTCCGCTTTGCCAATAATTTCCATATCTTCCAAATCACCGATTTTGATTTTTGCAATTTGCAAATGATTTAACGAAGCGGTCATGCAGGAAGTCACAGCTGCCGCGACTTCTGCACCCATTTCTTGCAATAAATCACTAAAAGCAATCAGCAAATCCGAATCAGCGGCGATGGCAATCCGTTTTTGTCCCAGCATAAAATGGGTATCTAACATGGCATCTTGGAGTTGAGCGCGTTGCCGTTCAATTCGCTCTGGTACGACTTGCCCTGTGATTTGCGCGAGGGTATGAATCAACGCATCATTCGCCGTCAAACCATATAAATGATTAAAGTGATAACTGGGAACGCCCGTTTTTTCGGCTAATAATTTACCCGCATTAACTAACGATGCACCAATCACGATTGTGGCTTTTGCATCACCCAAGGTGGCAAGTTCTGATAACGCTGTGCCGCCAATGGTGACAGGGGAAAAATCGTCTTCGGTGATACAACCGTCTAAAGAATCGGCTAAATTTGGAATAAACACGGGGCGCAAATCAAATTGCTCAAACAGTTCGGTTAAAGCCTCTAAGTCGCCCGGGGTAAGCATATAACTGGCTAACACATTGAGTTGTTTTTTGCGCCGTCCGACTTGGGTTTGTCCGTCTTTGGCAGCTGGGACTAAGGTGCGGATAATCTCAGTCAGCGCGGCGGCATAACCAGTTTCCACACTGCCCGTAAAATCGGGGGTATTCACAGCAACAACGGCAACATCGTTAAATTCAGGATACTGCTCCCGAAATTCGCGCACATTGCGGTGAATATCCGCCCCTTGCACTTCGGATAATCCAGTGGTCAACAGCGTAATCAAGGCAGGACGGGATTTTTCCGCAATTGCACGGAGTCCTTCTACCGCATTTTCATCCGCGCCCATCACCGAACTGGCTTGGTCCATTGCAGTGGTTTGCAAAGGGATAGGTTCACGAAAATGGCGCACAAAAAACACTTTAGCAAAAGCGGTGCAGCCTTGTGAGCCGTGCAACATCGGCATGGCACGGTTAAATCCGAGTGTTGCCAACGCCGCGCCTATCGGTTGACTGGCTTTTAACGGGCTAACTGAGAGAGCTTTTTGCCGTTTTAGAATTTCAGCCATTTTCTACCTCCAAATTAAATTTAAAATCCACCCCAACCCTCCTTTAAGAAAGGAGGGAGTCTACGTCCCCCTTTTGCAAAGAAGAATTAAGGGGGATTTTCCAAGGCGCGGGCGTTCTAACCGCTTGCCAAACAGGGCTTTCAATGGTCAGAGTGAGTTGTTTCACCAATTCCAGCATCCCTTGATAGCCTTCATAACCAAACTCGCGCTCTTGATTAATATCTAAAAACGGAATTTTCGCTTTTAACGCGGTGTACATATTCCGTCCACCCGCAATCAAAATATCCGCTTGATAATCATGCACAATTTTGATTAACGCTTTCGGGCTGCCATCTTCAATCATCAAGGTGTCTTCACCCATTAATTCACGAATCCGCGCTTTATCTTCTTCGGTGGATTTTTTCGTTCCCGTTGCAACAACAACCATCCCTAAATCTTGCAAAGCAGAAATTACTGACCAACTTTTCACCCCGCCTGTAAATAATAAAACCCGTTTACCGTTTAAACGCTGTTTCCAAGGTAATAATAATTCCCGAATCCGTGCTTCTTCACGCGCAATCAATTTTTCAGTGCGTTCGGTTAAATCAGGGTCATTTAAGTTTTTGGCAAAATCGCGTAACGCTTGGCTGGTGTCGGTAATGCCATAAAAACTGCCTTCAAACCAAGGCGTGCCGTACAGTTTGTTTAATTTTCGGGCAACATTCACCATTGCTTTCGAGCAAACCATCATATTCACTTCAGCACGGTGCATGGTTTGCACTTCATTAAAGCGGGCATCACCCGATAAGGTGCAAAGAATCCGCAACCCCAACTCATCCAATAAGGGTAAAACGTGCCAAAATTCCCCTGCGATATTGTATTCACCGACTAAATTGACATCGTGGATTTTCATGCTGGCATGAGCAGGAGCTGGCGCAGGTTCACTCGTTCCCACCACATATTCCACCATCGCATCGCCTGCAATGCGATTGCCTAAATTTTTTGTACCGTAAAAGCCTGCACAATCAATGGGTACAACAGGGACGGCAAATTGTTCACTGGCGGCTTTACAGACGGCAGTAATGTCATCACCGATTAAGGCAGGCACACAGGTGTTATACACAAATACCGCTGGTGGATGATAGGATTCAACGGCTTGTTTGATGGCATGAAACAAGCGTTTTTCTGCCCGTCCCATAATGATGTCTTGTTCGGTTAAATCAGTGGTCATGCCGATACGATATAAATCCGCCCCTGAAGAGCGGGTGCCTCGGTTGTCCCATGAACTGCCAGCACAGGCTATCGGCCCATGCACGATGTGGGCAACATCGGCAATCGGCAACAAGGCGATTTGCGCTCCGTCAAAGGCACAGCCGCCCGCCGTTGAACCCGGTTTGGGTTTAGCGCAACCTGATTTTTCCTTTTTGTTATGCTCACAAGCAGGTTCGTTTAACAGCTCGGCAATGTCTTTTGAGAATTTCATAATCTGTATGACTCAGGTAGCAAGGTTTATCTAAAACAATGCAAATCTTATGCCATGCTATAACAGTATGATTTTTAAAGGACTTGGAAAAATGAGAGGGAAAAATGTCAGAAAGTTGACAAAGTTTGTGCTTAAGTCAAGTTATCTAAATGCGCATAAGCAGGTAGCGTTTGCAAGCGACTATCGTCCAACGGCGTACCCACGGTAAAATGATAAAGGCTTTGAAAAGTTTCATCGGTTAGCCCTAAAATTTCGTGAACACTGTCATCAAAATAACAGCCAATTCCCGTGCCACGAACTCCTGCGGCTTCGGCGGCTAAATATAACACTTGCCCGATTAATCCTGCTTCCCAAAATAAATAACGATATTGCCATGCTGCACCTTGTACGGTATCGAAAAACTCTGCCACCATTGCCAAACTAAACGCGCTATCGCTGGCAATCGCTTGATGACAGGATAAGGTTTTTGCGGTGTTGCGACAATTGGCACTTAATAATTTATACAGGGGCAGTGGTGCATCTAAAACCGCTTGCCATTCAAATTTTTCTGAGGTTGCCGCTTGTAATACACTACGTTTAGCAGGATTTCGCGGCAGTGCGTATAAACCAGGTTCTAAATCGTCCACCCGATGCACAAAAATAAACAAATGCAGGTTGTTTGGCTGCGTCCACATATCAAACGGCAATTGTTCAGGCAAAGTAGCGGCAAGGATTTGATAAAATTTGGATTTTGCTAATGTGGATTTAGGATTGAAATTTTGCGCACTACGGCGTTGGCGAATAATTTGCGTTGCCGTTTTTTCACCAGCAAGCGGTGCGGTTGATAAGAATGCGGCGGGTTGAAGCGGCAAGGATTCAGTACGCGGTTTTTCAGTTGCCGCTGTGACTTGGCTAATCAGCTCCCATTGATACAAATGATACTGATGCAACGGCTCGGCTTTCCCTTGCCAACCCCCCTTATTTGCCGCCTGAACAAGTGTTTCTAACTCGTAAAATTGTGAGGTTTCTTCGGTATGAATCCGACACAAAATATCCGCAAACTCGCGTTCATCAGCTTTAAAATCCGCGCTGCGATTCACCCCTAACAACGCGCTGAGTTCAGTATCGCCGCATTCGCTGAGTAATTCAATGCGCCAACCTAAAACCGCCGCTGCGTACCGCAAACAACCTAGCGCGTGACCTATATCATGCTGACAATAACGAAAGGCGCGTTCACCGTATTTCCACGCCTCGCGCCACTGTACGGAGCTTAATCCAATAAAAATCCCTTTATTTTCAATGGATTGTTCAAATAAGCAACGTTGTTCTAAACTATGTTGATAGGCTTGATAGTGGTAAACACCTGTTGGCAATAAGGCAGCATCAGTGTTAATTAAATAGGCTTCGGTTGGATGTAAATTACCGCTGGAGGGATTACAACGTAACGCCCAGCGGTCAGGGCCAAATTGTTTCCAAGCGGACAAACCAAAGCTCAGTTCCAACAATAAACCGACAGTTGCCTGATTTAATTTTTCAGCAGGGCGTGATTTAGCCAAATCTGAAAACAACACTTCGCGCTCTGCGCCTGGTTTAGGCAAGTTAAACAATTTACAGCCTGTAAAGAAACGAAATCCGTTGGGTTGGTCATCCCAATCTAAACTGGCAGGGCTGTTGGCGTACTGTTGTAAGCTGTGTTTGGTGCGGCGGTGATAATGGAAAACGCTGTCGCTGTTTGAGTTCATAGCAAAACCTTGTGTTAGCTTTTAGTGGTAATTCATCTGGCTGTTAATTGTGCATAAATAATTTGTTTTAAGCCAAAAGCCTCGTCTAAGTGGTCTAAATCCCCGTCTTTAAAGGTGGCTTTTTTCATGCTCAATTTTTATTTTTAAAATCACCAAAAATCGCTTCTAAGGTTGTAGCGTCAATAAAACGGTCTGCCCATTGTTCGATTTGCGTGGCGTTGGCTTGGGATAAAAGTTGTTGTAATGGCGTGGGCAATTCACCGAAACGGCGCATTAACATCCGTTGCAATAAACTTTGTTCGCCGTTTTCCCGACCGTTTTCCCAACCTTCAGCCATTGCTTCCTGATAAAAACGGGTTTGTTTTAAACTCACATCTTCTAAAGCTAACATGATTCTAATCTCCTCACGACTTAATCGCGGTAGTTTATACACTAAAATGGTTTCAATAAAATCCAACGTTTCCGTATTGATTTTGCCGTAAATCCAATTGCGGGTGATATTGAAACAGGCGATAAAACAGGCTGTCGGTTTTCATGGGCTTATTTTAAAAAAAATGCACAAGTTAAGCCTCTAAAACAATTCACTATGCGAACCTATTCTGACCAATGTTAAAGTCAATTCATCATTTTTTAATTTATAAATCAACAATAAATCAGGTTTGATATGGCATTCTCGGTAGCCTTTCCAGTTACCTTTCAGCAGGTGGTCTTTGTATTTTTCAGGTAGCGTTTGTTCGTTTGCTAACATTTCAATCACGGTTAAAAGCTCATTGACTGTCTCTGAATTGACCGAATTGATTAATCGCTTATAGTCTTGCTTAAACTTTTTAGACCAAAAAATTGTTTTTGCCATGTTGGTTAAACGTGAGCTAATTTGCGTAATTCTTCGATAGAAGTCATTTCTACTTCGCCACGCTCAACCGCTTCAATGGCTGATAGTGTTTCTTGATTAGGTTGTTGATACCCCGTAAAAAAACAAGCCTCTGTAATAAAACTTTGTTCAATTTCCTGAATGCGTTGTTTTAAAAACGCTTGTGGTAAGGTATCAGGAACGTTGATGGTTATTTGCATGATTTTTCCTAAAATGTTATTGAAACAGGCGATAAAACAGGCTGTCGGTTTTCATGTTTTCATATATTGAGTTACCCATGCAAAACGATAGGAGTCTTTTTTCAGCAAATGTGCAATTAATTCCTCGCGTTCTTTGTCTTTCTTTTTACGAAGAATCCGTTTAATTTCAGCATCTTGGTCTTGAGGTTTCGCACCGCGTTTAACCGCTTCTGCAAACCATTTATCACCTTCATCATAACGTCTTGTGTCATAACATAATGCGCCCATCAAAGTATAAGGATTATGACTGTCGGGAAAGTGTTTAATCGCCTCAAGCGCACATTGTTCAGCGTTATTAAACTCATTAATATCACGAAATGCACCGCCGCGCGTGGTAAGTAATGCCGCTCTTAATTTAGCGAGTTTTATTTTCTTAAAATCTAAATCATCAGTTTGTTTTAAAGCCCATTTTGGCTTTTCAGCTTTGCGCCAATGCGCACTTGCATTTGCTAACTTCCAATAATCTTTAGTGCGTTGGAATTCGCTTTCATTAAATTGAGCTTCTAACGTGTGATGAACAATAAAAACTTTGCTTGAAGGGTATAATAATTTTTCACTTTCCAGCCAAATTAACTCGTCATCGGTTAAACGAATATTAGCTTCTAGTTTTTTTAAGATTGAGTAAAGCGGACTCTCAAACTTATATTTGAAATCACTAACTTCATAATCTTTTTTCAGCCAAGTAAAAATAATCTCTTCAAAATCGTGTTCTTCACACCACGTTATATCCTCCGGTCTTAACCCATGACCTTGTTCAATTTTGTGAATAAGAGTATCGGTTTGTTTTTTATAAGCAAACTTAACTGTTTCAAATAATTTGCGTTTTTTTAGATAATTAATATCTTGTTCAGGCAAAGATAACCCTGAATCCAGTTTTTTTAACACTTTAAAAAGATGGCTGTTAATTTCTTCATCTTGAATTTGTGTGGCTCGGTATTTCTTTTTCAGAGCAAGAAATTCAATTTTTTGGCTAATTTCTAATGTTTCAACCAAGCCAACTGTTTTTAGATATTCAATTTCAGGAAAATCTAATAGTTTATTTTCATTCAATTTTTGTAAAATGTAAAAAAGAAACAGTAAATCAACGTCCAATTTATCTTGAAGATTCGCTTTATATTTAGTCTGTAATTGCGAAAACTGTTTTTTAAGTGGCGTTAAAAATGAATAAGCTTTATGAGTACACAGCCATTCAATATCAGTAGT
>JAIFMS010000166.1 GCA_020048335.1 Methylococcaceae bacterium
ACTTAAAAATTGGGGTGAAATCGACTGCGATTTTATTTGGGCAGTATGACCGACAAATAATAGGATTATTGCAAATAACCATCTTAGTGTTGTTGGTGATGATTGGAAAAACACAGGGATTAGGGAGTTTTTATGACATCGGTTTAATGGTTGCGGCAGGATTGTCAGTTTATCAACAAAAACTAATTTTTCAGCGTGACAGAGCGTTGTGTTTTAAAGCTTTTTTAAATAATCACTGGTTTGGGATGGCTGTTTTTGTCGGATTACTGTTGGATTATTTATAAACATTCACGCAATCCTCCTTTTTTTAAAGGAGGGTTGGGGAAAAGTGGCGTTTCAAAATAAATTAACGCGCCACTTTAAAACGTTTTTTGCGCTCACGTTTTTTGGCTTCTTTTTCGGCGGCTTTCTTTTCACGCAGCACCAGCAACTGCGCAAATTCTTGTACTGCCATCGCAGGGGTTTCTAAACTAATCCGTCCAATTGTGCCAGCACGAAATTCAGACAAAAAGATTTTAGAAATCTGATCCATATTTACTACACCGCCTGTTTGCAAGCATCCCCGATTTTTGCCAATCATTTCGAGCAATTCTTTTTCCGTTGCTGGAAGTTGCGCTAATTTAAATCGCTCTTGCAATAAATGCGGATAGGCGATGAGTAAATATTCGGCGGTAAAAAAAGCAATGTCATCGTGACTAATCGCGGTATCACGAATCGCTCCCGTGCTGGCTAAACGATAGCCGCTGTTTTGATTGTCCACATTAGGCCAAAGCATTCCTGGGGTATCAAATAAAGTGATGCCATTATCCAGTTCAATTCGCTGAATCGCTTTAGTAATCGCAGGTTCATTGCCTGTTTTTGCAATCACTCGTCCTGCCATTTTATTAATCAACGTGGATTTTCCAACGTTTGGAATCCCCATAATCAAGGCGTGCAGATTACGACTTTCTTTATGCGCAATCATGCGGCGGCACAATTTGGGAATTTGCGCGATGCTGTCAGGTTCCTGCACACTGATTGCCAGCGTTTTTACCCCCTGCTGTTGTTCTAAATGGGTTTGCCAAAGGTGCGTGATTTTTGGGTCAGCCAAATCACTTTTACTCAGCAATTTTATACAGGGCTTATCGCCCCGCAGTTGCGCGAGTTTGGGATTTTCGCTGCTAAACGGAATCCGTGAATCAAGAATTTCAATAATCAGGTCAATGTCGGTCAAGGCGTGTTTAATTTCTTTTCCCGCCTTGTGCATATGCCCAGGATACCATTGGATAAGCATGAGTTTGTTCCAAAAAAATACAGAGGCGTGTACTGTAGCGAGCCTTAAGGACAAAGGCGAATCATTTTTTTAGAATAAGTATTGGGACTAAAGTTATCGGGTATTAAAATCCCCCTAACCCCCTTTAAAAAACACTGCCATTAAGTTAAGAAAACCAAGATGCAGGAGTAAAACAGCTTTAGCTGTTTTTTAGCAACGATTTGCCAATAGCTAAAGCTATTGGAACAGCTTTAGCTGTTTTTTAGCAACGATTTGCCAATAGCTAAAGCTATTGGACTCCTGATAATTGCTTAACTTAATGGCAGTGCCTTTAAAAAAGGGGGAAGTTCCCTCCTTTCGTAAAGGAGGGGTGGGGTGGATTTTAAGTTGAGTTCCTATCTACTTAAAGGAAACAAAGCGTGAAAAATGCCCTCCTTTAGGTTAAGGAGGGCAGGGGGGATTATTGATGATAAGCGGTTTCGCCGTGTTCTCTGATGTCTAAGCCTTCGCGTTCACATTCTTCGCTAACCCGCAAACCGATAACTGCGTCAACCAATTTATAAGAACCAAAGGATACTAAACCAGACCAAACAATCGTTAAACCCACACCGATGGCTTGGCTAGTGATTTGTCCTATCATGTCATAATCAGCAACTGCGTTAGCCACATAATCATAAACGCCAGTGCCACCTAAGGCAGGAGAAGCAAAGATTCCTGTTCCTAATGCCCCAATAATACCGCCAACACCGTGAACACCAAACACATCTAACGAGTCGTCATAACTGAATTTGTGTTTTACACTGGTGACAAAATAAAAACAAACCCCACCTGAAATTAAACCTAAGGTCATTGCACCGACAGGACCTACAAAACCACAGGCTGGCGTGACTGCTACTAAACCTGCGACTGCACCAGAGGCAGCCCCTAACATACTGGGTTTGTCCCGCACAATCCATTCTGCCATTACCCATGCCATTGTTGCAGCACAAGTGGCTAAGAAGGTGTTAGCAAACACTAAAGCCGCAAGTCCGTTAGCTTCCAAGTTTGAACCGACGTTAAAGCCAAACCAACCGACCCACAGTAAGGATGCACCTATCATGGTCATGGTGACGCTATGGGGTTTTAAGGATTCTTTACCAAATCCAATGCGTTTACCAATTACAATACAACCAACTAAACCTGCAATCCCCGCATTGATATGAACGACTGTTCCACCTGCAAAATCCAACGCCCCTTTTTGGAATAAAAAGCCAGCCGTGGCACCTGCTGCCTCTGCTGCTGCGGCATCAGTATAAGCATCAGGGCCCGCCCAATACCACACCATGTGAGCGATGGGGAGATAAGAAAAAGTAAACCACAGAACAGTAAAAAACAGCACTGCACTAAATTTTACCCGCTCTGCAAATGAACCAATGATTAACGCAGGGGTGATAGCGGCAAAGGTTAATTGGAAAACGACATAAACGTATTCAGGAATCACTACGCCTTTACTAAACGTGGCTGCCACCGATTCTGGCGTGACACCTTTAAGAAATACCTTGTCAAATCCGCCAATAATTGCATTGCCTTCGGTAAACACCACGCTATAACCATAGATTGCCCACAGCATTCCGATTAAGGAGAAAATAACAAATACCTGCATTAAAATAGACAGCATATTTTTGGTGCGTACCATCCCACCATAAAACAATGCCAAGCCAGGAATAATCATTAAAATAACTAAAAAGGTCGATACCATCATCCAAGCGGTATCACCTTTGTTAGGAACGGGGACAACTTCTGCGGCAGATAAATACGCGCTAAAGCTGAGTAAAAAAATAAAACTTACTATGGATTTCATTATTCTCTCCTAAAAAATCGTACAGCACAAAATGGCTTATTGTTATAGAGCTTCTTCGCCTGTTTCGCCTGTCCGAATCCGAATCACTTGTTCTAAATTAGTGACAAAAATTTTGCCATCCCCAATTTTGCCCGTATTTGCGGCATCGCTAATGGCTTTTAATGCGCCGTCAACAAGATTGTCAGCAATCGCAACTTCAATTTTTGCTTTAGGTAAAAAATCCACCACATATTCTGCACCACGATATAATTCAGTATGTCCTTTTTGCCGTCCAAAGCCTTTAACCTCAGTTACTGTTACGCCAGAAACGCCCATATCGGACAAGGCTTCCCGCACATCGTCTAATTTGAAGGGTTTAATAATTGCTGTAATTAATTTCACAATAGCACCTTTGTCGTTATAAATTTTAGATTACTTAACAATGAAGCACAGATTATGCCAAAACTCTTTAAGCCTATTTAGCATAAGTGATTCTGTGTGAAAATAGCTTGAAAACGCACTGAAATAGCGCAAGTTATGCGGCAAAAAATAAAGCTGCACCATTGTGGTGTATTTTGTTTTTAAGCGGTATGCGAGGTAAGAGAATATTTAGTCGCAATAAATTCATAGCGTATAATTACCACTTTGTTTTCCCTTTAACCTCTTAGTGAAAAATGATGATTATGCAACTTTCAAATCGTGTTAATGCCGTAAAACCCTCGCCTACTTTAGCTATCACCGCTAGAGCCGCACAAATGAAAGCGGAAGGCAAGGATATTATTAGTTTAGGGGTCGGAGAACCCGATTTTGACACGCCTGAACACATTAAAGCCGCAGCGATTAAAGCCATTAATGCAGGTTTTACCAAATATACCGCTGTGGATGGTACGCCAAGTTTGCGCAAAGCAGTGATGGCAAAATTTAAGCGCGATAATGGGCTGGAGTATCAGATAAACCAAATTTTGGTGTCATCGGGGGGCAAACAAAGCTTTTTTAATTTAACGCAAGCAATGATTAATCCAGGGGATGAGGTGATTATTCCTGCCCCGTATTGGGTGTCTTATCCTGATATGGTGTTGTTAGCCGATGGTGTTCCTGTGATTGTTGAAGCAGGACAAGCGCAAAATTTTAAAATTACTCCCACACAATTACGCGCCGCCATAACCGATAAAACGCGGTTGTTTGTGATTAATAGCCCCTCGAATCCAACGGGGGTGACGTATTCATTGGAAGAATTAACAGGCTTGGCTGAGGTATTGCGTGATTATCCGCAAGTGGTCATTGCAACCGATGATATGTATGAACATATCGTTTGGAACAAAGGCGGCTTTGTGAATATTCTCAATGCCGCGCCTGATTTGTATGACCGCACGATGGTGTTAAATGGGGTGTCTAAAGCTTATTCGATGACAGGCTGGCGGATTGGCTATGCCGCAGGCCCGAAAGAATTGATTGCTGAAATGAGTAAAGTGCAATCGCAAAGCACTTCAAATCCGTGTTCCATTTCCCAAGTTGCCGCTGAAGAAGCCTTGAATGGCGATCAAAGCTGTATTGATGGGATGATGGTGGCGTTTAAAGAACGCCATGATGCGGTGGTCGCGTTACTCAACGAAATTGACGGAGTGGAATGTTTGCCTACCGATGGTACGTTTTATGTGTTTCCCAACGTTGAAAAATTAATAGCACGATTGGGCATGAAAAATGATTTGGAATTTGCCGAGTTTTTAATTGTTAAAGCGGGGGTTGCGTTAGTGCCTGGCTCGGCGTTTGGTGCAGAAGGACATATTCGGATTTCCATTGCCACTAGCATGGAGAATTTAACCCAAGCGATTGCACGGATTAAAGCCGCAGTTTAAAAAACAACGGTGTGCAAGACAGTTTTGCACACCTTGATTTTTTATTTAACAGGTCAATCCGTTGTTTAAAAAAGAAAATCCTGTTTAAATAAGTTTTTAAAATTTAAGCAAGGATGGGCGATGCGTCAAGCTGAACCAAAGCAGAACACCCTAAACGAGTTTTGGGGAGGATTAGCCGCCATGCTGGTCGCATTACCTTCCTCTATTGCGTTTGGGATTGTGGTTTTTTCAGCAATTTCCCCCGAAAAAGTGGGCGAAGGGGTGTTAATTGGCATGATGGGAGCGGCGGCGATGGGCTTGATTGCCCCGCTGGTTGGACGAACACCTGCGTTAATTTCTGCCCCTTGCGCGCCTGCGGCGGCTGTTTTATCAGGCTTGGTGGTGCAATTGCAGAACAGTGGAGTCGCAATCGACAAAATGCCTGCCTTATTAGCCATTACAGGTTTATTGGCCGCCTTATTGCAAATGCTGTACGGTTTGCTCAAAGGAGGGCGATTGATTAAATACATTCCGTTTCCTGTGGTCAGTGGTTATTTATCAGGGGTCGGGTTGGTTATCGCGATTGGGCAATTGCCACACTTACTGGGATTACCTAAAAGCGTCACGTTGGGGCAGGGATTGGTGCAACCTGCGCTTTGGCAATGGCAAAGTATCGTGGTAGGACTCACTACGATGACCTCGATGTTAATGGCGCGGTGTTTTACTCACAAAATCCCCCCAACCATTCTTGGTTTATTTACAGGCATTGTGACTTATTTTTCCTTAGCCGCATTTCATCCTGCTTTATTTTCTTTAGAAAACAATCCATTACTCATTGGCGCAATAAAAACCAATGTGTCGTTGTTTGATACGTTGAGTGGACGTTTTCAGGCTATCTTCGCCATTCAATTGGCAGACTTAGAATCTGTGTTGAAATCAGCGGTTGCGTTATCGGTTTTATTGTCCATTGACACCTTAAAAACTTGTGTAGTGTTAGACGCATTAACCAAAAATCGCCACAATTCCAATCAACAGTTA
>JAIFMS010000091.1 GCA_020048335.1 Methylococcaceae bacterium
TGTAACCACTCAATCATTTTTTTCCTCGTTCATTGAAACTTGTCGTACAAAAACGTATGCTTAACGGTTTTTGTTTAAAGAAAGCTATTTTAACTGGAAAACACAATGGATATTATATTTTTAGGTGGATTGGAAATTGAAACCCTGATTGGGATTTATGATTGGGAAAGACAGAAAAAGCAAACCATTCTTTTGGATATTGAAATGGCGTTTGATATAAAAAAAGCCGCCCAAACCGATGATATTGCTTATGCCTTGGATTACAAGACGGTTACAGAGCGGATTGTGGCATTTGTTGAACAAAGTGAGTTTTTTTTGGTGGAAAAATTAATCGAAGAAATCGCAACCCTGTTACGCACCGAGTTTGCAATTTCATGGGTTAAAATTATTCTCAATAAACGCGGGGCGATTCCACAAGCGCGAGCAGTGGGAATTATGATTGAGCGAGGTACAAAATAATGCCCACCGCTTATGTCAGTATGGGCAGCAATATTGACCGTGATAAAAATATTCGGAAAGGTTTGAGCGCGTTGACTGCGCAGTTTGGAAAATTAGAAATCTCTAGTGTGTATGAGTCTGATTCTGTGGGTTTTTTGGGTGAGCCTTTTTATAATTTAGTGGTAGGCTTTACTTCAACGCTGGCGGTAAAACAAATCAGTCAGGCATTGCGCCAAATTGAGCTAGCCTGTGGACGACCTGAACAGGCACAAAAATTTTCTGCCAGAACCTTGGATTTGGATTTGCTTTTATACGGTGATTTAATACGTTGTGAAGCAGAATTGCAAATTCCTCGGGCTGAAATTACTCGTTATGCGTTTGTGTTAGAGCCGTTAGCCGAAATTGCTCCCAACCTAATTCACCCGATAATACACACATCCTATCAAGTCTTGTGGGACGCATTTGATAAAACGGCTTTAAAACAGCAACGGATTATTTTTTAAAAAGAAGTGCCAGGTGTAATGTGAGCTTCCTATTAAACTCCCCTCTCAAAATAAAAAGAGGGGAATCAAGGGGAAATTTAGGCTAATAACGCATAATATTCTTTAAAATGTTTAATTCGATCTGCCAGTCCAATAGTTCCGCCATTGACTTTTTTGGTCACAGCGGTCACAGCCGCATCGTTTGCCCCTTGGTCAGCCGTATTATTCAAAGAACGGGAATTCCAATACCATGCCGCTGAAAGCAAAGGATATTTACTGGATACTAAATCAGGATTACTCAGGATATCTTCATTAACTGCGGCATCAAAAGCAGCGTAATTACTTTTGCCAGTCAATTGAATATAACCACGCCCCCTGTATTTATACCCCTCTTTACTGGCTTCATCGCCATTGCCCATTCGACTTGCATAAACGCGCGAAGCGATTTTTTCAGGTTGCCGCGCATAAGAAGCCGCATTAACGGTTTTAAAATATTTGGTAAAAATTTTATTCAAACCATCCGCTGAATAATTCAAGTTTTCTTGAGTGGCTTTAAAACCTGCACTTTCATGTCCGCATTGCGCCAGAAAATGTGCCAATCGTAACGGGGTGTTGATTTGAAATTTTGTCGCACACTCTGGAATTTGTGCAATCACTACATCAGGCACTTTGCCTTTTAGTTTCTCCAGTTTTAAGCCTTGAACCGTTGCAACAGGCGCAGGCACCACAGGGCTGGCAGTTTCTACCGCCAAATCATCATCGGCGGAATTAATTTCAATGGTATTGCCATCATCATCGACCAAGTTTCCAGTTTCATCACGCGCCGCAATCACCGCAAACATTTTGCTCCAAGTGCCATCGCCGACGATGCCATCTGCGGCTAAACCATTGGCTTTTTGCCAATCCTTAACCGCTTTAGATGTCCCTGCACCGAACACACCATCTGCGGTAAGCCCTAATTTTTCTTGTACTTTTTTAACATCATCCCCTTTTGAACCTACTTTTAATAGCATTGTTTTTCTCCAATTATTAAATTATTTGACCTGCAAAAATAATAACCTCTATTTTTAGCCTCTACAGTAAATCATGTTTTTAAATGAATTTACATCACAATTTTGAAAAAAGGGCGTTAGGATTTTCTGGCATATTTAATCATCTCATAGGCTTTGCTAATTTGTTGGGTTTTCTCTTTTGCCAACACCAACATTTCCTCAGGCAAGCCCCGCGCGACCAATTTATCAGGATGATGCTGATTCATCATTTTTTTGTACGCTAATTTTATTTCGCTGTCACTGGCAGAAGATTTAACCCCCAAAATAGCATAGGCATCACTCAGTTGACTGCGCGATTGATGGCGATAAGAGCCTTGTTGCTGCTGTTGATAAAAACGTTGCCGGGCTTGAAATTGCAGTTTCAGAGCTTGATACTCAAATTTAAAAATCCCTAGCTGCTCACAAATAAAAAGCAAAACGGTTTCTTCTTGCTGATTAATTTCACCATCGGCAAAAGCAATTTGCAGTTGAATTTCTAAAAACATATACAGAAATTGCTTGTGGCGACTACAGTCTTTGCGAAATTGGGCAAGTGTGGTTTCCAGCAAAAAATGAGGACTTTTTCCGTCTTGAAACAGTTTAATCGCCTGCTGCCGCATCGGTTCTGCTAACTGCATTTCATTCATAACACGAGTTGCCAGCTGAATTTCTGCCTCAGAGACCACGCCATCGGCTTTAGCAAGATGCCCCATCACGGAAAAAGTAGCGGTAAAAAAAGCACTTTGTAATTGCTGCTTTTGCTCAAAATCCAATGTATCGTCCAAATTGACGGTTTCAGGCTGATGACTGTCAAGTTGATGTCCAATCACAGACCCCAGTACAGCCCCCACAGGGCCACCCATCATAAATCCTACGACACTGCCAAAAATCTTACCTTTCCACTGCATTGTTATCTGTCCTCTTTAGTTATGCAATAAAGTGCTAAAATCATACTTAATGACCCTTTTTTTGAACTTTATCTGAGCCTTTATGAACACGCCACACGCTTTGTATGAATCATCACTGACCTGTTTGCCTTTACGCGCACGCGGTAAAGTACGCGATATTTATGACATTGATGCTGACAGAATGTTAATAGTCAGCACCGACCGACTTTCGGCTTTTGATGTTATTTTACCCGACCCTATCCCTGGCAAAGGACGAGTTTTAACGCAAGTGTCTAATTTTTGGTTTGCCAAATTAGCCCATGTATTGCCCAATCATTTATTATCAACCCCCTTAGAACAAATTATTCCTGACGCGAGCGAACGAGCGCAAGTGGAAGGACGGGCGATTGTGGTAAAAAAATTAACCCCATTGCCGATTGAAGCCATTGTGCGCGGTTATTTGATTGGCTCAGGCTGGAAAGATTATCAGCAAACAGGTGCGGTGTGTGGAATTGCCTTGCCCGATGGATTGCAACAAGCCCAACAATTGCCACAGCCCATTTTTACCCCGTCAACCAAAGCAGGTGTAGCAGAACATGATGAGAATATTTCATTTGCGCAAACGGTTGATTTATTAGGGCAAGAAAGAGCCGAAAAAGTGCGTACCATGAGCCTGAAATTGTACACAGAAGCCGCCACCTATGCCAAACAGCGTGGCATTATTATTGCCGATACGAAATTTGAATTTGGTGTGGATGAAAAGGGAACGTTATATCTTATTGATGAAGTACTAACCCCTGATTCCTCACGCTTTTGGCCAGCTGACCAGTATCAAATTGGCATCAGTCCACCCAGTTTTGACAAGCAATATATTCGGGATTATTTAGAAACTCTGAATTGGAATAAAACCGCTCCAGGCCCTAAATTACCTGAACAAGTGCGGCTGTATTGTGCGGAAAAATACCAAGAAGCATTGTTAAAGCTAACTCAGAGTTAACACAGAAGTTATCAGGGATTCATTTTAAAACCCTCCAACCCTCCTTTATGCAAGGAGGGTGTTTAAAGGTGAGCTTATGTTGGCAAAATGTCTACTTTGGCAATATGCAAAAATTTATCGCGCCGATACTTGGATGCGTCATCATTTTACCTTTAACGGACATCTGCTGCTGGTGGTAATGGTAGCCGCAGCGGTATTTGGCGTGGATACAAAACATAGCAATACTTATCAGCTCTTTATGTTTTTATTGCTGTTGCTGTTGTTGTCTGGGCTAAGTAGTCGATTTCAACGCCTAACCGTACAGCTCAAACGCCAATTGCCGCGCTATGGTACGGTGGATGAACCTTTCATCTACCGCATTAATTTAGTTTCATCGCATAAAAAAGACTATGATAATTTGCTGTTAATTGAGCAATTCATCCAGCCATCACCAAGCCTTGCGCAATTACAAGGTTTTTATCCTGCAAAAAAAACAGGAAAACGCCTCGCGATACCCAGCTTTAATCAATGGCGCAGGTATTTAAACTATCAGCGCGGCGGCAGTCTTGCGCCTGTGTTATTACCGTGTCTTAGCACTAAACCCTTGAGTATTAACGTAAGCTTTACTCCCGTACGGCGCGGTAAATTGATTTTTGACACGGCATTGTTAGCCCAACCTGATTTGTTGGGACTGTATCGCCGGCTGATTACAGTTGCCCCTTCTGAGAGTTGTTTGATTTTGCCCAAACGTTATCCTGTCAAGCCATTAGCTTTCAGTGGTAAACGCAAATATCAAGCGGGCGGAATTTCGCTTGCCAGTTCAGTAGGCAATTCTCAAGAATTTATGGCATTGCGTCATTATCAACACGGCGACCCACTGAATAAAATACATTGGAAAAGTTTTGCCAAACAGGGCAAGTTAATTGTCAAAGAATATCAAGATGAATATTTTGTCCGTCGTGCGTTGCTATTGGATACGTTCACAGAATCAGGCGAAGAAAATTTATTTGAAGCGGCGGTGTCAGTTGCCGCCTCGCTTGCGATGAATGAACAACAAAATGAAGCCTTATTGGATTTGATGTTCGCAGGGGAAAAAACTTATTGTTTTACCGCAGGACGCGGGGTAGGACAATTGCCGCAGTTACAGGAAGTGTTAGCACAAGTGCAGGCAAGTTCTGATGAATCTTTTGTGAAATTACAGCAAGCGGTGTTTGCTAGGCTGGGGCAATGCAGCAGTTTTCTATGTGTGCTGTTACGCTGGGATGAAAAACGACAACGCTTTATTCAACAACTGCTCACGCATTCTTTACCTGTTGCGGTTTTTTTGGTGCATGAGGGACAAAAAACCAAACCCGATTATGCCAATCAACCGCCGTTTTTTTATTTGCTCAATGTTCAACAGTTAGGGCAAGATTTAGCGGCGTTGGATTAAAACTCAATGGCAATTTCTCCGTATAAAGATCGTCCTGCGGCCGTGGAAATCGTGTTAATTTTTTTACGGTTAAATTCAGGGTAATACACTTGTGCATTGAGTACATTATCCAAATACATTGAAAACGTAACGTGTTTGGCAAAATGCGAACCCAATAAACTATCCAAGCGATAATTGCCATTCATGGTTAAATAATGATAATTTCCTGCCGCAGGATTGACTTGTGTTGCAGCAGGATATTTTTTTGCATGACTAAAAAAAGTATCAAAAATACTCAGTTGTAACTCGGGCAGTACCTCATAACTTAAACCCATTTTTGCGATATGATTGGGTGTGAGCGAGAGATTGTTTTTGCCATCGCCATCGCGATTGGTTTGAAACGTATAAGCCCCTGTCCAGTTTAATTTGTCAAATAATTTGGCACTGGTTTCTAATTCAAGCCCTTGAAAGATGCCACTGCCGCCATTGACAAAGGTTGCCCCTGTTTGCGGAGCGGGTAATAAAACCCGGGTCACTAAATTGGATTGGCGGCTGCGAAAAGCGGTTAAAGAAATTTTGTAATCGTGGCTATGATAAAAAACCTGTGCATCAATCGTTTCAATGCGTTCGGCTTGTAAATTAGCATTACCAATAATGGCAGCTGGCACATTGATATTTAATTCCAAAGCACTGGGTGTGCGAAAAGCTTGATTATAAAGAAGCTTCATTCCTAAATTTGAATTAATCTCATATACCAAACCTAAGCGTCCGACCTGACCTGTTGTGGCTTTATCAGCCGTTAAGCCATTGTTTTTACCAATTCCTTCAAAGCGATTCCACTGTCCACCGACAGACAATTTTAAATTTTTTAAAATCGCATAATTCATTTCACCATATACGCTGCTTTTCAGATAAGAATACGGGCTAACAGGATCAAAAAGGGTTTGTTGCGTCATTTTGCCTGTTTGCCATTCCACAAGACCACCGAGTGAAAAGGTTAAATCATTATCAAAAAAGTTAAAAAAATGAGTTTGCTCAAACAATAAATTATCTTCAGATAAATGTTGTAACGTCGGAACGGTGCTGGTTGGGGCATTTAGATTATGCGTGGCATGATTGTAGGTTAAGTTCCATTGCGACAGCCAGCGGGGGTGAAGTTGTTTTTTATAACCCAAATCTACAAAAAGTCGTTCATATTCCATCGGTTGTCCTGAACTAATTGGTAACACGCCCCAATGGGTACTTTGCATATCGGCTATAAAGGCATTTAAGGTGAAATCGTGCCAATCGGCAGAAAAGGTGGCACTGATGTCTTTATCATTCCCATGAAAAGCGATATTGTTATTTAGCTCATCGACACTTGAAAACTGTCCGCCTTTACTTTCACGGTAACGCGCCGCTCCTGTTATATTGGCATCGGCGTTTTTCTAGGAAAACTCACCTTCGGTTTGCCCTGTATTACCACTGCCATAGCGACCCCGAAGCGTAACAGAATTAGCGTTGTTCTTTTTAGTTACAATGTTAATCACCGCACTAAAAGCATTTGTACCGTATAGCACCGAACCTGAGCCGCGTATCACTTCAATTTGTTCGATTTGATGAATCGGAAAATCCCGAAATACAATTTGATTTAAACCGCCTTGCAAACTGTCGCGAAGGGGGCGTCCATTTAGCAGAACTAAAGTATGGTTATTAATAATTGAAGATAAATCACCCCGCACTGAAGCAACGCTCTCTGTCCAAAGATGCGAGCCTGTCATGTACACGCTGGTGACCCGATTTAACACATCAAATAAATTTTTGCCGCCATAACGCTCAATTTCTTCGTGAGTCACAACACTCACGATACCTGCGGCGGTATTGTTGTCTTCTTGTTGTTTAGAAACTGCTTCAATCCAAATTTTTCTCTCTTCTCGCTGGCGACTCAATTCTTGTTCGAGTTCGTCATATTCTTGAATGCCTGCATAAAGAGGAAAACTAGAGGTTATGGCGAGTCCTAAACTGATTAAAGCGATTGTTTTCATAAGTTAAAAAATGATTTTTAAGTCGTTATACAAAAATTTTCAGATGTACTCAAGTGCCTATTTCACTTAATTATCAGGCAAAACATAACCGCTATCTTGCTAAGCTGAAAAAAACGCATCGGCGTAAATATCACGCATTGCCGCCCCTTTAAGAAAAGCTTGCCGTTTCATTTGATTGACCATATCAGGATGTCCACATAAAAACACCCGCCAGTTTTTCAAATCAGACAAAGTGGCTAGTGCAACATCATGTGCATAGCCTTTGGCAAAACCTACGGGAACGAATTTTCCTGATAAACAGGGTGTGTAAGTAAAATTGTCATGCTGGGCGGCTAAATCTTGTAAAAAATCGCTGCGGTATAAATCGTTTACCTCACAAACACCGTGAAACAAATGAATTACCCCAGTGTGCTGATGCTGCAAAGCATCTAATAAAATCCCTTCTAAAGGGGCTAGCCCTGTGCCTGTTCCGACTAATAATAAGCCTTGCTCACTTCTTTGGGGTAAATAAAAACAATGCCCGCGTGGTTCAGAAACGGCAATTGTATCGCCAGTTTCAAGCTCATCATGCAGCCATTCACTAAATCGTCCTTCGGGTAAACGGCGAATATGAAATGCGAGCGTATTAGATTGTTGTGGAATATTCGCAATTGAATAACTGCGGGTTAAACCATCACGCCGTTGTAAATTAACAAATTGTCCAGGATAAAACTCAAATGCGTCAGCAAACTTAATTTCCAATAGCATGGTATTGTGATTGAGCATTTGATTTTTAGTGACAATTCCATCGCGATAAAACGCGGATTGATCCGATAATCTAATCGTCATGTCTTCGGTTGGATAACAACGACAAGCAAGAAAATAGCGTTGTTTTTTTAGCGTATCTTTCAGACCCATTTGCGCCAATTCAGGCGGCGTACCTTGCAAACTACGGACTAAACAAGTCTGACAAGAACCTAATTTGCAAACATAGGGAACAGCAACACCACCGCGTAATAGTGCTTCCAGAACGGTCTCTTCTTTTTCACAAAGGTAGGTTTTATCAGCAACCGTAAGTAGTGTCATACGAAAAAATCCAAGAAATGAAAAAACTATTTGCCTAAAATATCATTGCGGGTACTTTCGGCAATTGCCGCCGCTTCGGTGATTAATTCTGCTGGCACATTTAATTCAACTAATGTTGCGCCTAAATGTTCCATTACCGCATCAAAATGCGAATCATCCAAGCCTTTTTTTACCAAGTGGGCATGAGCATTGCGCATATCTTGCCCTGTGTAGTTGTTAGGCCCGCCAAATGCCATTGTAAAAAAAGCTCTTTGTTTGTCAATTTGTTTCTCCATGTCTGCGCCATCAAAAAAACGATTGATTCGATAATCGTTTAACACTTTGCGATAAAACAAATCGACTGCGGCATTTACCGCTGCTTCGCCGCCAATTCGTTCGTATAAAGTTGCGTGGGTTGTTTCAGTTGTTGAGTCGCTCATTTTTATCCTCATTATTATTGTTATCAAACGTGACTGCACAAAAAAGAATAACAAACAATGTGTTTTTTTACAATAAAATCCTGTTATAAAACAAAAGGCTATTGTTTTTTAACAGAATAAAAACTAATTTAAGACAAATACGCTTTGAATTGTTGTCAAACTCAATTTAGAAACACAGCAATTTGAGCTAAGTAAGTGAGCCAAAGTTTTTTGTACGTTTTATTTGCTAGAGGGAGTGCAAAACCTAGGTTTTGCATTCCAAAACTTTTGTTTTACTACTTAACTTTATTGGGCTTGGTTTTTTTTACAACAAACTGAGCAAGTTTAATTCCTGTGGATACGGCGACATATAATAAGATTGCTCAATATACGGGTCAGGCGTTTTACGGAAATGGTGTTTTAGCAAGGTGATTGGCACAACCAACGGCAATTCAGCTCGCCGATACGCTTCAATGACTTCACACAATTCAGCGGTTTCATCCATCGTGAGTTGTTTTTTCAAATACCCTTGAATATGTTGCAATACATTAACGTGCTGAGGACGGGTTGCGATTTTTTTCAAACGGGTCATTAACAATAAAATATACTGCGCCGCCACCGCAGATAAATTCTCTGCACAGGCAGAAGCGGCTAACCGCCCCAGCGGATGATAATCGGCATGACTCATAATAATCAATTTATGCCGGGCATGAAAATGGGTTAACGCATCCACGCTTAAACCTGTTTCCAGCATTTGTTGCCAGCGATAAAAAACATAAACCCGCTGAATAAAGTTTTCTCGCAAGCCCGAATCGCCTAATCGCCCTTCTTCTTCAATGGGTAATAACGGATATAAGCGCATGATTTCCTGTGCATAAACCCCCACTCCTTCCCTGCGCACCTGATTATTGTCATACACTTTGACCCGTTCCATGCCGCAACTGGGCGAATTGCTTTTAAAGATATAGCCACATAACCCATTTTGCAGCGGGGTTAATTCGGTTGCATAGTCACACAGCGCGTCTGTGACATCAACATCACGATTTTTCACTTGAATACAGCGAATTCGCCCCTTAACTTTGGCTAATTGTAAAGTCGGACGTGGCGCACCTAATCCAATCCCGATTTCAGGACAAAAGGGACGAAAATCAAAATAATTGGCTAACGTGTCGGCAATATAGGCATCACGCCGATGTCCGCCATCATAACGAACCTTTTCTCCGATTAAACAACTGCTAATGCCCACTGGAACTTTTTTCATGTTCTACTCTTGATGGTAGCGAATAACCCGCTCAACTTCATGTTTTGAGCCTAAAATTAACGGCACGCGCTGATGCAACGAGGTTGGAATTAGTTCCAAAATCCGTTGCCGTCCTGTTGAACACGCCCCGCCTGCTTGTTCCACGATAAACGCCATCGGATTGGCTTCATACAATAAGCGCAATCGCCCTGCTTTACTGGGGTCACGCAAATCATAAGGATACATAAAAATCCCGCCGCGCATTAAAATTCGATACACTTCAGCGACCAAAGAAGCAATCCAGCGCATATTAAAATCTTTGCCGCGCACCCCGTCTGTTCCTGCCACGCATTCATCGACATAACGCTTAATCGGGGCTTGCCAAAACCGTTGGTTAGACATATTGATGGCAAATTCTTGCGTGTCAACGGGAATACGGATTTGTGGATGGGTTAAGATAAATTCACCAATATCCTGGTCAAGAGTAAAGCCATTCACTCCTTGTCCTGTGGTTAAAATCATCATGGTTGAAGGACCGTATAGCACAAAACCTGCACAAACTTGTTCAACCCCAGGACGGAGAAATTCTACCAACTCAGGTTCAATCCCTTCTTGGCAGCGTAAAATAGAAAAAATACTACCTACGGTTAAGTTGACATCAATATTGGATGAACCATCAAGTGGGTCAAACAAGGCTAAATATTTGCCGCGTGAATGAGGGCTGGGAATTTGAATCGGGGCATCCACCTCCTCTGAGACCATGCCTGCTAAATGCCCCGACCAACGCAGGGAGTTTTCCATAATATCGTGGGTGATAATATCGAGTTTTTTCTGCACTTCCCCTTGTACATTTTCAGAATCGGCATTACCCAACACCCCAATTAAATCACCGCGATTGACCAGATGCGAAATTTTTTTACAGGCAGTGGCAATATCGTTCAGCAACAAGGTAAAGTTACCCGAAACTCCAGGAAACAAGCGTTGCTGTTCACTCATAAACTGCGTTAAAGTAACAGGGAGGGTCATAGATAAAACTCCTTAAAAACAAATAGTTAGCTTATTTACTGCGTGAGACGTTAGCCTGTTTTGTTTTTTTATTGGCACGGGTTCTTTTAGGGGTGTTTATCGCCGATTTTTTAGCGGCTAACGACTCATTTAATGTTTGCGTTAATGACACGGTTTTACCCGCGTTTGCTTTGCTATTTTCCTTGCGATAGGCTTCCCGTTTTGCCACTAATTTATCCATTTTTTTGCGCAAAGGGTCATTCGGTGCGAGTGACGCATCCAGTTTTTTTTGTAACGCATCGGTTCTCACTAATAACCGCTCAAACAGTTTTCTAAAAAAATTTTTCATAATCGGAGTCCCCAAAATAATTTCTTGTTATAGTAAAAGATGTACCTTTTTATTGTGGCTGAACATCGTCAAAAACAGTTTGAAGTGAAACTGCATCCAACAACCTATCTGCCCAATGTTCCACTTGTTGTGCAGTGGCTGCCTTTAATTTATTTTTTGCCCAAGCAGGCAACGCCCCAAAGCGGCGCATTAACATCCGTTGTAATAACAGCTTTTCCCCTTCTTGTTGCCCCTTCTCCCAACCTTCTTGTCGTCCTTCCTGCCGCCCTTCTTGTCGTCCTTCAGTCCAAACCTCTTGATAAAATCGCGTTTGTTTTAATTCAATAGCCTGCACATTTAACATTTTTCTAATCTCCTCTCGACTTAAGCGAGGCAGCTTATACACCAAAATAGTTTCAATAAAATCCAGCGTTTCCGTGTCCATTTCCAGTGATTCATTCAGCAATGCTTGCACTAAATTAACCGTTTGCTGTTCATCGCAAGCAATTAAGCGAATCAATTGCAGATTAAACGACAATTGCCCCTGTTGATAATCTTCCAAATAAATCCGCCGTAACGCGGGCAATGCCATAAAGGGGCGAAATTCAACAGGGGCTGTTTTTTCTACCGAGCGCGTTGGATAAATCACCAAAGCCAGCCACGGGCGTTTTGGCTTTTGCCGATACAAATAAAAGGTAATTTCACTAAAAAATCGCCCATAAAAATCTTCATCAGGTTGATATTGCACTTCAGTGAAAATTAAGGGCTGCTGTGGATTATCGGATAAGGGCTTAAAAATACCGTCAATCCGAAAAGCCGTTTGTTTGATTTCTTCACTGCCAAAACAATAACTTGCACCACTAAAATTTAATGCCAACAATTCCATCACTAATTGTGGACACCGTTGAAATAAGCGGTAAAACAGGCTGTCGGTTTTCATTGTTTGTTGCGTAAAAGGTTAGGATGATGCCAAATCGTTGCAGAAAATAGTACGCTAAAATTGACCTTTTAGCTTAAAAAAACCCAAAAGTCGTGTTTTATCTTTGTCATCACCTCGTTGAGATAAAAAAAAGCGCGTAAAATGTGGCTTTATTTTTTAGAACCTAAATACTCAGCCGATGAATAACACGCCGTCCATGAAATTTGTTGTCTCTTACCCGCAAACCAACTGGGATTATGCCAAGTTTAGATTAAATCGCATTATCCGTGGTAAAGATAAATCAAACGATGTTTTTAGAGGCTCGCCTGGCGGTAAAATTGAGCTGTTTGAACACAACGGCAGTTTGGGCGGCATCACCTCATTAGGCAGTTTTCATCCTACCAAACCGTTTGGAATGCACTATGTCGCTGGGGAAGGCTTGTATTTTATGACAGGCTTGCCTTGTTGTGAAGAGGGCGTGGCAGGAGATGAACACATTGCCCGTTTGAATGCAAAAGGGGAAATTGATTTAGAAATTCGCAGCCCTTTATTAACCCAAGTTCGCTCTTTGCGCCGTACTGAAAATGGCTTGTTAGTCACCGCCAGCGGCGTGGATGCGTTATTGGAATTTGATTTAAGTGGCAATTTAATTTGGTCATGGTGGGGAACAGAACACGGTTTTGACCAAGCCTATGGCGGCGGTACGCGGGTGCTTGATAAAACCATTGACCATCGCTTGAAAAATTATCCAGGGCGTTTACAAACCACTCATTTAAATTCTGCCATTGTTGACCCTTACGATAACAGCAAAATTTTAACCATTCTGTTTTATCAAGGCAAAGTCGCACGGATTGATAGAGAAACCTTGCAACATGAAATTGTCATCACCGATTTAAATGGGGCGCACCATATTCGCCCTCATTCAGGGGGCTATATGTTGTCTAATTCGCGCAAAGGGGAAGTGCTGTTATTTGATAAAAACTTCCAACGGACAGGACGTGTTCCCGGAACCAACAGTTTGTTTCCTGTGAAATGGGTGCAAGATGCGATAGAAACCCCGTTTAACAGCCATTTAATTGCCGATTGCAATACGTTCTGTTTACGCGAGCGCGATGCAGCGGGCAAAGAAAAAACCATTAACACTAAAATGCCCAACCGCGTGTTTCAAATTGAACCCGTTGCGGCTGATTTTAGCTTACCCTCGGATTAAGCCATGACACCTTTACAAACACCTTGCCCTATTTGCAATAGCGCGACCAGTCTATTGGATGTGGTGGATTTTAATAAATCCTGCGAAGAGGCAAGACATAAGTTCTTACCCCTTGCAGGCATTCCTGTTTATTACACGCTGTGTGAAAACTGTGGCTTTTGTTTTGCTCCGGAGCTGTATGAATGGAGTATTGCCCAATTTTCACAGGCAATTTACAACGCCGATTACATTACCATTGACCCTGATTATGTGGACATTCGTCCGCGTGCCAATGCAAAAAATTTGCAAGCCTTGTTTGGCAAACAAAAACAGCACATTCGCCATTTAGATTATGGCGGCGGCTCGGGGTTACTCAGTGATTTATTGCGTGAACAACACTGGCAATCTCAATCCTATGACCCTTTTTATAACAGCGAGCTGTCGCTTGACAGTTTAGGTAAATTTGATTTAATCACCGCCTATGAAGTGTTTGAACACGTCCCCGATGTAAAAAAACTGATGGCAGATTTATCACGCTTATTAAACGATGAAGGGCTGGTGTTATTTAGCACACTGGTTTCAGATGGGCATTTGCAAAAAAATCAACGGCTGCAATGGTGGTATGCCGCGCCGCGCAATGGGCATATCAGTTTGTTTTCTAAAGAAAGTTTGTCCCTTTTGGCAGGAAATGCGGGGTTTACTTTGGGTAGCTTTTCGGCAGGCTTTCATGCGATGTGGAAAACAGTGCCAAGCTGGGCAAGTCATCTGATTGAATAACAACCCGCTTTCAAGGCGATTCTGCTGACAGGCGATAAACTTTATATTCGGCACGTTTAACAGGGCTGTTTTCTGCGGTCACATCCGATTCAAACACGCTCTCAACATAAGCAAGCTCAATGCTAAAATCGTTTTGATACAAGGCTTTGATTTCCGCACTGACCTCGATTGCCTGTGCTAAGGTTTCATGTTCTGCGGCATCTTCAACGGTCAATAAAAAAACCCGTGCTTTGTGTGGCATAATTTTTCGCAATTGTGCCACATACAAACGCCGAATGGTTTCAGGCAAGGCGGTGAGAGCCGACCGGTCATACACAGTTTCAAACCCTATCAGATGTTTTTTGTTTAAGGCAAAATAATCGCCGCAAAGAATCCCCAATCGCCCAGATTGCCACAAAGTAAATTGACCACAGCGTTGTTTGGTAAATTTCAACTGATTTTCACGAAAAAAAGCCGCCACCGCAACAGGACTTAACTCTACGCCAAGCACGGCGTGTCCTTGTTGCGCTAGCCAGAGCATATCTAAACTTTTTCCACATAGCGGCACAAACACACCGCATCCGTATTCAAGCTCTAAATTAATCCAAAACTTAGCAAGCAACGGATTTACTTCAGTTTGATGAAAATCAACCCGCTGGTCTTGCCAAAATTGTAACCACAAAGGATTATCTTGATTAACCGCATAATTGGCTTGAGTCGATTCGTTCATCAGGTTTTTGCTCTGTGGGGGATTAAGAGGATTTTTTTAACCGCTGCGCCGCTAGCCATTGTTTCACCTGCTGTTGCAATTGCACACGGCTTGCAGCGGGCAAACCTAACGGGTCAAACCGTAATTGATAATGCCATTGGTATAATTCAATCAAGACTGGGTTTTGCAACCGACAAACCCATTGTTGCACACTTTCGCTGGATTGTTTGGCTAACTCGGTGTTTTCTAAGTATTGAATAATGTTATAAAATTCGGAACTCTGCCCCAAACAGACCGTAGCAGGCAGAGCTGTTTTTACAATTTTCTGGCGTAATAGTTGCGCTTTAGCCGAATAAATTCGCCAGCCGATATAAATTGCCAATAGCAAAGCCGCGCTTAACCAATAAATAGTTTGCTGCTGTTGATTTTGCTGCAATCGCCATTGGTCAAAGTGAAAACTAAGATTGGAAAAAAAATCCTGCGCCGCACTAAACCAAGGTTGTTGCGCATTTTCCAATGCCAACCATTGTGCAGGCGTTGAGTCAACATCGCGCCAGCTTCCGTTAATATAAGCAATTGCCCACGCATGAGCATGGCGTTGCCGCACCAGATATAAACCTTGAACCGCATCATATTCTTCCACCACATAGCCATTGGCTAATCG
>JAIFMS010000134.1 GCA_020048335.1 Methylococcaceae bacterium
ATCAAGACGCTTCTGCCACCGTTTTACCTAATCGGTTATCACGCGAACGAACGTATTACCAAAACGTCCATAGCTTATTATTACAGCTAGGTGGTTTGCATCTTGTCATTTGTACAGGATTTGCTGTTTTTACCGATACTTGGCTATTGGTTCTTCTAATTGCCGCACCCGCTTGGTTAATTGCCTGGTGGGTTTGTCGGCAATATCCGCTTGCCTTAGTGGCACGATTAACGATGGCAGTGGTTTTCATGGTGTTTACAGGCGTGATTATTCAGCAATCAGGCGGAGACTTAGAGGGGCATTTTAGCTACTTTGTGATGCTTGCTGCCTTGGTGGTTTACTGTGATTGGCGACCCTTAGTAATGGCAACGGTGATGATTTTGATTCATCATTTTACCTTTGTGATGCTACAACCGTTAAACCTAGGCTTTATGGTGTTTAATGATAATAGACCGTTATGGGAACATTTTTTTGTTCATGTTGCCGTTGGTGCCGTACAAACCGTGGTGCTAATTTATGCCGCGCATATTTTACATAAATTAGTCATTGCTTCGTTTATTGTTTCTGATGCGGCATTATTGATTGCAGCAGGAAATTTAGACATAAAACTTGACCCAGCGGCGGTGCAGAACTCTGAAATGTTAGCGGCTGTACAAACGATGCAAGCGCAATTGATTGTTCATCGTGACCATCTTAACGGGCTAGTTGAAGATAGGACGCAAGAGTTAGAAAAAGCCAAACAAGCCGCAGAAGCTGCAACTCGTGCAAAAAGTTTGTTTTTAGCCAATATGAGCCATGAAATTAGAACACCGATGAATGCGGTCATTGGTTTGACTTATTTGGTGTTAAAAACAGAACTTAATGCCAAGCAAAAAGATTATTTGCAAAAAATCAAAGCCTCGGCAGGTTCGTTACTGCACATTATTAATGATATTTTGGATTTTTCTAAAATTGAAGCAGGAATGCTGAATATTGAGCAACTTGATTTTAATCTAAATGCAGTGCTTGAGCAGGTTGCGAGCTTAAGTAATGTCCGTGCCGTTGAAAAAGGCATTACGCTACAGATTGCCTTAAATCCGAATGTCCCTGTTTTATTAATCGGGGATGCGTTGCGGCTAGGGCAAATTTTACTCAATCTGGTGAGTAATGCCCTTAAATTTACAGAGTCTGGCGAAGTTATTCTTTCGGTTAATCTGGGTAAACAAGATGAAAAAAACAGCGAGTTAATTTTTGCGGTGCGTGATTCAGGGATTGGCATGACAGAACAGCAACAAGCCCATTTATTTCAATTTTTTAGCCAAGCCGATGCCTCAACAACTCGCCGTTTCGGAGGCACAGGCTTAGGATTGGCCATCAGCAAACAACTTGTTGAAGCGATGGGGGGAAGCATTTTTGTTAAAAGTACCCCCAATGTCGGTAGCACTTTTACCTTTAAAATTCCTTTAGGCTTACAAATGATGCAAACAACGACTAATCCCCCCGAACCACAAAACTCACCCGCCCGAGACTGTTTACAAGGCATTCGCATCTTATTAGCAGAAGACAATGAAATCAATCAAATGATTGCCGAAGAACTGTTGAACGATGTCGGTATTATCGTTGATATTGCCGATAATGGCAGCATTGCTTGTGACAAAGCCTTATCCCAAACCGCACACTACGATATGATTTTAATGGACGTGCAAATGCCTGTGATGGATGGACTCGAGGCGACCCAAAAAATAAGAGAGGCGGGGGTTGGTTTGCCTATCATTGCAATGACAGCTCATGCAATGGATGAGGAAAAACAGCGTTGTTTGCGAGTGGGCATGGACGACCATGTTTCTAAACCAATAGACCCTGATGCGTTTTATGAAACCTTAGCAAAGTGGGTAAAATCAGCTGCGGTGTCAATGGCAGAGTAAAACACTCAGTTATTTAATGGGGTAAAAACAAATTTACGCTAAAATAGCCTTATTCTTGTTTTTTTAACTTTTAAAAGTCTGAGTGATATGAAAAAAATAGAGCTACTATCGCCTGCTGGCACCCTGAAAAATATGCGTTATGCGTTAGCTTATGGAGCTGATGCAGTTTATGCAGGACAGCCGCGTTATAGTTTGCGGGTACGCAATAATGATTTTTTAGCCGAAAATTTAGCCATCGGTATCCATGAAGCCCATCAAATGGGGAAAAAGTTTTTTATTGCCGCCAATGTGATTCCCCATAATGCAAAAATCAAAACTTTTTTAGCCGATATTAAACCTGTGATTGAAATGCAGCCAGACGCGCTTATTATGGCAGACCCTGGTTTAATTATGTTGGTGCGAGAAAACTTTCCTGAGATGCCTGTGCATTTATCTGTCCAAGCCAATACCGTCAATTATGCCAGTGTGAAATTTTGGCAAACAATGGGTTTAGAGCGGGTTATTTTATCGCGTGAGTTATCGTTGGATGAAATTGCTCAAATTCGCCAGCAATGCCCTGATATGGAGCTGGAAGTGTTTGTGCATGGGGCATTATGTATTGCCTATTCAGGTCGTTGTTTATTATCAGGTTATTTTAATCACCGTGACCCCAATCAAGGCACTTGTACCAATTCCTGCCGTTGGAAATATGACACTAAACCCGCACAAGAAAATGCGGAAGGCGATTGGTTACCAATGGAAAACGCTCCTGTTTTATCAATGGAAGCGGTGAGTAATGCCAGTTGTGGCGGGGCAGACCGCCATCCGTTGGCTGATGAAATTTATTTTTTGGAGGAAGAAGGACGTAAAGGTGAATTATTACCAGTGATGGAAGATGAAAATGGCACTTATATTATGAATTCTAAAGATTTACGCGCTATTGAACACATCCAACGGTTAGTGGAAATTGGCGTAGATAGTTTAAAAATAGAAGGGCGCACTAAATCCCATTATTATGTTGCCAGAACCGCGCAAACCTATCGACAAGCGATTGATGATGCGTTGGCAGGACGCGAATTTCAGCCACAGCTGCTAGGTGTTTTGGAAAATTTGGCAAATCGCGGCTATACTGATGGTTTTTATCAACGTCATCATACGCACGAACAGCAAAATTATTTAACAGGGTACTCCAAAAGCCATCAGCAGCAGTTTTGTGGGGAAATTACCCATTACGATGCACAAACAGGCTTGGCAACGATTGATGTAAAAAATAAATTTGCCGTAGGCGACCGGTTAGAATTGATTTTGCCTGCGGGCAATCAGGATATTGTCGTGGAAAAAATGGAAGGAATGTATGGTCAACCGATGCAAGAAGCGCTCGGTGGTGGCTATGAAGTTAAAATTCCCTTACCTAACATAAGTCACGAAAAAGGCTTGTTAGCACGTTATTTTTAAGCCTTTTTGAGCGGCACTCTTTGCATTATGAAGCCAATCAGAGTTAAATTATTTTAAATATACCTGAACCTAAGCTGAATCAGCTATGCCCTTGCCTAGCAAGATTTTTTTTAAAGAAAAATATAACCGCAAAACAGTCTTATTTGGATAAATTTTCGTGATTGTTTTGACACAACACTTTCGCTCGTGATAAAAATATCACCGTTGTTGAGCTTTTAACAACACGAATTACTGTAGTTTAGTCTATTAACCTTTGTGCTTTGTTCCCTTATTTTTAATAAAGGGTCAGACCATTAATTATAATAAGTAATCCTAGAGGATAAAAAAAATGGCAGAAGAAAAAAAAGAAAAAGACAATTTTTTATTGATTGTTGGTGGTGTTGTAGCAGTTAGTGTTGCATTAGTTTTAATGTTAAAAGCCGATGAAACAAAACATCAAAAACTTAGCCCTGAATTGACTAAAGAGCAAGTGACTGTAAAAGCGACTCATCCAGGTAACAAATTTACTGAGTAATCAATACAGCGATCCCCCGTTTAGTACGGGGGATTTTTTTGCTCATTCTAAAATTTCCCATCCAAAACTTAATTTTTCCCTCCCTTTTTAACAACTTGGTTTATAGTTAGACCTTCTTTGTCTCTACTATCCAACAAACCGATGAGCGAAAAAACAGCTGCCGCTTGGCAAAATCATTTAACCACTGAACAAATCAATATTTGTTGGCATAAAGCCACTGAAGCTCCCTTTACGGGCAAATATGTTGATTGTGAACGCGCGGGGGTTTATGTTTGTGTTTGCTGTCAAAATCCATTATTCAATGCTGAAAATAAATACCATTCAGGTTCAGGATGGCCTAGCTTTTGGCAAGTTATCTCCCCACAAAGCATTAGCACAATCACCGATAACAGCCACGGCATGGCACGAACTGAAGTTGTTTGTCAGCATTGTAAAGCCCATTTAGGACACGTTTTTAACGATGGTCCACCGCCAACAGGGTTGCGTTATTGCATCAATTCTGCCTGTTTAGATTTACAGGAATCGTGATGTGATGACAGCCCAATCACACGTCCAACATTTACTCGATTTCATTGATGCAAGTCCTAGCCCTTATCATGTTATTTCTACGCTGGAAAAATGGCTAGCCGATTGGCACTTTACAAAACTGTCTGAAACGCAAACGTGGCTATTGGAAGCTGGTGGGCGTTATTATGTCGTGCGTGATGATTCATCGGTGATTGTTTTTGTATTAGGAACCAAGCCCTTAGCAGAAACAGGCTACAAAATCATTGGGGCGCATACCGATTCACCTGGATTGCGTTTAAAACCCAATGCCGCTTACAGCGATAATGGATTATTACGCTTAGGGGTTGAGGTGTATGGCGGGGCAATTTTAGCAACCTTTGCAGACCGTGATTTAAGTTTAGCAGGACGGATGAGTTACAAAAACACTGCCAATCAGCTCGCAACCTGCCTAATCAAAATTGATGAACCCTTAGTGCGCTTGCCGAATTTAGCAATTCATTTAAATCGTAACGTCAATGAAGACGGATTGAAATTACACAAACAACATGAATTGCCGCTAATTTTGGCTAATCTGAATCAACAATTGCCAGCCGATTATTTGCATCATCTCTTAGCCACCGCCGCAGGCATTACCCCTGAGCAAATTTTAACCAGCGATTTGACCGTTTATGATACCCAAAAAGGCTGTTTTTGGGGCGCAGAGCAAGCGTTTTATGCCAACAGCCAATTAGACAATCTTGCTTCCTGTCATGCCGCATTAACTGCCTTATTAAATGAAGAAAACATAACGGCTGAAAAAACCTGTGTTTGTGCTTTCTTTGACCATGAAGAAGTAGGCAGTGAAAG
>JAIFMS010000153.1 GCA_020048335.1 Methylococcaceae bacterium
GTGACGATGTTTTAGAAGGCGGCGCGGATAGCGATATTTTGAGCGGCGGCGCGGGCGATGATGTGTTATATGCCGATAGCAAAGCAGACTTGGCAGCAGTTTATGAGAGTGACACCGTGCCAAGTGGCAGTACGCGCGATTGGCTAGCAGGGGGTGACGGTGATGATCAATTATTTGGCAGTGCGGGCAGTGATGGTTTATTCGGTGGTGCAGGAAATGACCTGATGATAGGCGGAGCGGGAAATGACTACATTTTTGGCGATGAGGATTATGTCGCGCAACGTTTTGATTGGACGGCAACGTTTAATCAAAATGGTACGATTATCTTTTCGCCTGTTGATAATTTTACCAATTCTGCCAGTGGTGACGATACTATTTTTGCGGGCGGTGGTAACGACTATGTCGATGCAGGTGGCGATGATGACATTGTGTTGGGTGATGCGGGTAAGGATACGCTGAACGGCGGGGACGGTAATGACTACTTAGACGGTGGGGTCGGTGACGATAAGCTGTGGGGAGACAACGGCAATGATTACTTAGACGGGGGTGATGGTAACGACTCTTTAAGAGGCGGTGGACAAGATGATACGCTACTCGGTGGTGGTGGTAGCGACCAATTACAAGGCGGTATTGGGGATGATTCTTTGGATGGCGGAACAGAAAATGACTTGTTAAGCGGCGATGATGGCAACGACACTTTGCTCGGTGGTGCGGGTGATGATGAATTACAAGGCAACGCAGGAAATGATTCTTTGGATGGTGGAGCAGGAAATGACAATCTATTCGGTCAGGAAGGAGATGATACATTAGATGGCGGAGTTGGGGATGATATTTTACAAGGGGGGGCTGGCAACGATCATTACCGCTTTGGCAGAGGTTCTGGTTTTGATATTGTCTATGACACGGACGGGCAATACGATGAAATATTGTTAGAAAATGGCTTGAGTTTAAAGGACATCCGTTTAGAGCGATACGAAAATAGCGTTATCATCAATATAAACAATACCAGCGATTATTTACAACTTTACGACTATTTTCTGTCCAGTCAGCAAATTGAAGCCTTGCATTTTTCTGATGGAACTTTGTTCGATGCCACCGCTATTAACCAGACAGTCAATTACAATGCCGCTCCTGTTGCAGTAAACGATAGTTTTATAATTGATGAAAATCAACTTAGCTCTGTATTAGGCAATGTGTTAATTAATGATTATGATCTTAATGGGAATACACTCGCACTGGTAGGGCAAGTCTTTTTTTCCGGCAGTTATGGAAATTTAACCTTTAATCGGGACGGTTTGTTCGTTTATAACCACCCTAATTATAATTACTTGGCAACGGGGGAAACGGTCACTAATACGTTTGACTATGTCGTGACAGATTACTCATCGTACAGCAGTGCAACGTTAAGCATCACCATTGAAGGACGCAATGACGCGCCTATTGTTAGTCAACCTATCGCTGCACAAAGCAAACAAAGTGGTCAAAATTTCGTTTTCGCTATTCCCAACGAAACCTTTACCGACGTAGACCAGAATGATGTCTTAACGCTTTCTACCCAATTGAGCAATGGAGAGACGTTACCAAGTTGGCTGTCTTTTGATCCACTGAACAACACGCTAACAGGTACACCACAAACCAGCGAAGCAGGTTTATGGCAAATTCAAGTTACGGCAACTGACAGTTATGGTGCCTCAACAAACTCAGTATTTGCGTTAACCATTGCTGGCAATTCAAATCCCCCTCCCTCAACACAAGGACAAACTATTTTAGGAACTTCCGCAAACGACATACTTAACGGTAGCGCAGACAAAGATACTTTAAACGGGGGCGAAGGGGCTGACACTCTAATCGGCGGTACTGGTAACGACACCTATTATGTTGATAATGTCAATGACGTTGTGATAGAAATTGCAACGAGCCAAACAGAAATCGACAAGATTTTTAGCTCTGTCAGTTACACTTTGGGTGCAAATATCGAAAGGCTCACTCTTTTGGGAAACCAAAACATCAACGCAACAGGAAACGAACTTGACAACACCTTAACAGGCAATAGCGGCGTAAATCAACTTAGCGGCGGATTAGGTAAGGATACTTATGTAGTGGGAAAAGGCGATGTGATTGTTGAAAATTTTAACGAAGGTAATGACACCGCTATTATTCTTTACAATGACATGACCTCCGCAGATTTTGAAAATGTTGAAAATTTACGGATTAACCCGACTAAAACAACACCTTTAGACATAAAAATCAATCAATTACAAACTATTTCCTTGCCTGACAATGCAGATTCTGTCAACTTGCTTATTGATAAAACACGATTGGATAAAGTTATCGTAACGACAGGCGCAGGTAGTGATGTGATTAAAATCCATCAAACACCGCTCACACGCGCTGCCATAGAGTTTAGCGATATGTCTCAAGAGGATAAGATTGATTTATCCAGTTTTAATATTACAGGCACACTTGCCACTGCGGCTTCTCAACCTTTCGCTGGTGGAACTTATTTAAAGCACAATGAAGTTACGCAGGAATGGCAACTTATTGAAATTTCAAATGACTTTTCCTCAATGAGCTTTCCATTAACGTTGACGGGTAATATACTGATAGATAATTTCATCTTTTAGTGTAAGTAGAAACAGATAAGTTATCAGGTATCCTTATTTTGAAATCCCCCAACCTTCCTTTACAAAAGGAGGGCGTTCCTTTTTTTAAAGGGATTTAGTAATAGTCGATAACTTTCGATTAATTACTTAAATTTTACGGCAGAATAGTAAAAACTGAGTATAACGATTTTAACTGCTGCGAGCCTAAATTTAGCATTATAGAAAATCAACTAATTCTGACTCATTGAAAGATTTTTAGGTTATGATTAAACGCAAAAAATATAATATTTATACAACTTAAAAAAAGGAAAATACCATGAAGCACTCAAAATTACTTGCCAGCGGATTGTTAGCCTTACTCTTGCCTTTCACAGCCTATGCAGCTGAAGATGAAAGCAGTTGGACTAACACCTTAAAACCTGAGTTTTTTGCCAAACAAGCCATTGAAGAATCGGATAAGGTGATTGAGTTAGAAACGCCGTATCGCGCTGAAGACCCTGCGTTAGTGCCGATAAAAATCAACAGTAAAATCAAGCAAACGAAAGAGCATTATATTAAGCGCATTGTCGTGTTAATTGATAAAAACCCGTTTCCTTTTGTTGGTGATTTTGAATTTACGCCCGACAGTGGCAAAGCCGATTTAGCGATGCGCGTGCGGGTCAATACTTACAGCTTTGTGCGGGCGATTGCGCAAATGAATGATGGCAAATTGTATATGAGCAAAAAATTTGTTAAAGCCAGTGGCGGTTGTTCTGCACCGATTGGCACGGATATTGATGAAGCGATGAAACGCTTGGGTAAAATGAAATTTAGATTGGATGGTGGGGTGAAATTGGGCGAACCGACCTTAGCGCAATTATTGATTAGTCATCCGAATATTACAGGAATGCAAATGGATCAAGTCACGCGCTTTGTGATGAAATCGCATTTTATTGACCATATAAAAGTCACGTTTAATGACAAGCCTGTGTTGACTGCAAAAGTGGATATTGCCATCAGTGCTGACCCGAATTTCCGCTTTTATTTTGTCCCTGAGAAAGCAGGTGAACTCAAAGTGCAATTGAGCGATACCTCTTGCGAAACACCCACTAGCCGCAAAGTGTGCAGCAAAGGCAAAACCTATAGCGAAACTTATAAAGTGCAACCGTAACAAGGTATAATATGCCAATTTTTCATATCGCCTTGCATAGACAAAGCGGTTTTTTTAGTAGCAGCTTAAGTAAAAAAACTTAAGGGGGCAATTTGAAAACGATTCTCGTCACAGGTGGAGCAGGGTTTATTGGCTCAAATTTTGTTCACCTGCAAATACAACAAACTGACCATACGATTGTTAATCTGGATAAATTAACCTATGCAGGTAATTTAGAAAGTCTGGCAGCTTTAACGGATAATCCACGCCACCAGTTTGTGCAGGGTGATATTGGCGACAGGTTTTTAGTCGATTCCTTATTAGCCAAATACCAACCTGCGGCGATTATCAATTTTGCTGCCGAAAGTCATGTTGACCGTTCGATTCATGGGCCAGAAGATTTTATTCAAACCAATATGGTTGGCACGTTTCACTTATTAGAAGCCACGCGGGCTTATTGGCAAAGTTTGTCTGAATCCGCCCAAGCGGCATTTCGGTTTCTGCACGTTTCTACCGATGAAGTGTATGGCTCTTTAACAGCCGATGCACCTGCATTTACTGAAACGCACCCTTACGCACCGAACAGTCCGTACTCGGCTTCAAAAGCTGCATCCGACCATTTAGTCCGTGCTTATCATCACACTTATGGTTTACCGACTCTGACCACCAATTGCTCTAATAATTATGGCCCGTATCAATTCCCTGAAAAGCTGATTCCGCTACTGATTATGAACGCCTTGCAAGGCAAAGCCTTACCGATTTATGGCGATGGCTTAAATATTCGCGATTGGCTGTATGTAAAAGACCATTGCCGCGCTATTGCCGCTGTTTTGGCACAAGGCAGGGTAGGGGAGGTGTATAATATCGGCGGAAAACATGAAAAAACTAATCTTGAAATTGTGCATACGGTGTGTGCGATTTTGGATGAATTAGTTCCTGATTCAGCGCACCGTCCGCATCAACAGCTCATCACTTATGTGAAAGACCGCCCAGGACATGACAAGCGTTATGGCATTGATGCGCGAAAAATTGAGCAGGAAATCGGTTGGCAACCTGTAGAAACTTTTGAATCAGGGATTCGGCAAACCGTGCAATGGTATTTGGCGAATGCGGCATGGGTCGAAAACATCACCAGTGGTCATTATCAACAATGGATTCAGCAAAATTACGAGGCACGCGCATGACACGGAAAGGTCTTATTTTAGCGGGCGGCTCGGGAACGCGCCTTTATCCTGCGACCAAAGTGATTTCAAAACAATTATTGCCTATTTACGATAAGCCCATGATTTATCACCCATTAAGCACCTTAATGCTAGCGGGGATACGCGATATTTTAATTATTTCCACCCCCCAAGATTTGCCGCTTTTTCAACAATTACTCGGCGATGGGCAACAATGGGGATTGAACTTAAATTACGCGCCGCAGCCGTCACCTGATGGACTCGCGCAAGCGTTTATTATTGGGAAAAACTTTATTGGCAATCATCCTAGTGCCTTAGTATTGGGCGATAATATTTTTCATGGGCATAGTTTTTCGGAACTATTGCAACAAGCGATGCACAAAACTGATGGCGCAACGGTGTTTGCTTATCAAGTTCACGACCCTGAACGTTATGGGGTCGTGGAGTTTGATGCTACCTTAAATGCGGTCAGCTTAGAAGAAAAGCCCTTGCAGGCAAAATCTAATTATGCAGTGACGGGGTTGTATTTTTATGATAATCAAGTTATTGATATTGCAGAAAATTTAAAACCTTCACCGCGCGGCGAGTTGGAAATTACCGATGTGAATAAACAGTATTTAGCGCAACAACAATTGTCGGTTTCATTAATGGGACGCGGTTATGCGTGGCTGGATACAGGCACACATGAATCCTTATTAGAAGCCTCGCAATTTGTGCAAGTGCTGGAAAGTCGGCAAGGGCTAAAGATTGCCTGTTTAGAAGAAATTGCCTGGCGGATGAAATATATTGATAATCAACAACTTGAGGAACTTGCCCAACCGTTGGCTAAAAATGGTTATGGGCAGTATTTACTCAAATTGCTTAACCAAGGGGTCTAATAATGCAAGCAATCACAACCGCAATTCCTGATGTTTTTGTATTAGAGCCGAAAGTTTTTGGTGATGAGCGCGGGTTTTTCTTTGAAAGTTATAACGGGCAACGGTTTGCCGCAGCAATTGGGCAAGAAACTCACTTTGTGCAAGACAACCATTCACGCTCCCGAAAAGGCGTGTTGCGTGGGCTGCATTATCAAATTCAGCAGCCACAAGGAAAATTAGTGCGCGTCACCGAAGGAGAAGTGTTTGATGTGGCGGTGGATTTACGCAAAAACTCCCCAACTTTCGGACAATGGGTGGGGGAGTATTTATCCGCTGCGAATAAAAAACAACTTTGGATTCCAAAAGGGTTTGCGCATGGCTTTGTGGTATTAAGTGAATTTGCTGAATTTCTTTATAAAACAACCGATTACTACGCGCCAGACTATGAACGCTGTATTCTTTGGAACGACCCTACTTTAAATATCCACTGGCCGATAACCCAAGCCCCTGAGCTGTCTGGCAAAGACCAGCAAGGGTTGTTATTTACGCAAGCGGATGTTTTTGTATAAAAAACGCTTTATTTTATTTTAACTTTATAAATACCATGACAGAAACTGCTATTAACGAACATGACCAACACCTGATTCGTTGCGCTAAATTAACCGATTTGCGTGAGACAGGGATTGCTTTTCCAACCGATTTTCGCCGTGAGAATTTGACCGCTCAAATCGTTGCTGACTATGAAAATCAAAGCAAAGAAGACTTAGAAGCCGCGCCTGTGCGGGTGAAATTAGCAGGACGAATGATGACGCGGCGGATTATGGGCAAGGCGAGTTTTTGTCATATTCAAGATATGTCAGGGCAAATTCAGCTTTATGTCGCCCGCGATAATTTACCCGAAGGTGTGTACAACGAGCAGTTTAAAAAATGGGATATTGCCGATATTGTGGGTGCAGAAGGGGTGTTATTTAAAACACAAGTGGGCGAATTAAGTGTTAAAGTGGATAAAATTCGCTTATTAACCAAAGCTTTACGCCCGTTGCCTGAAAAGTTTCACGGCATTGCTGACCAAGAAATTAAATATCGGCAACGCTATTTAGATTTAATTATGAGTGAACAGTCGCGGCAAACTTTTTTAATGCGCTCTAAAATCATTGCCTATATTCGGCAATTTTTGCTAGTGCGGCAATTTTTAGAAGTGGAAACTCCGATGATGCAAGCCATTCCGGGCGGTGCGTCAGCACGTCCTTTTATGACCCATCATAACGCGCTGGATATGGATTTATATTTGAGGATTGCGCCTGAACTCTATTTAAAACGCCTCGTGGTCGGTGGTTTTGAACGGGTATTTGAAATTAATCGCAATTTTCGTAACGAAGGCTTATCCACTCGGCATAATCCTGAATTTACGATGTTGGAATTTTATCAAGCCTATGCCGAATATGGCGATTTAATGGATTTAACCGAAGCGATGTTGCGCGGGATTGCGCAAGATTTATGCGGCACAACCACCATTGCTTATCAAGAGCATGAATATGATTTTGCCCAACCGTTTGCGCGAATTTCTGTCTTTGATGCGATTTTAAAATACAATCCGCAGCTTACCGCTGAGGATATTAATAGCCGTGAAGCCGCTGCTGCTACCGCCCAGAAATTGCATTTACCTGTTAAAGATAATTACGGGCTAGGGCGAATTCAAATGGAAATTTTTGATGCTACCGCTGAACAGCATTTAATTAACCCAACTTTTATCACCGCTTATCCTGTGGAAGTGTCGCCGTTAGCGCGGCGCAATGATAAAGACCCACACGTTACTGACCGATTTGAGTTTTTTATCGGCGGACGGGAAATTGCCAACGGCTTTACCGAATTAAACGACCCGATTGACCAAGCCGAGCGATTTAGGAAGCAAGTTGAAGATAAAGAAGCAGGCGATGCAGAAGCGATGCACTACGATGGCGATTATATCGTGGCATTGGAACATGGCTTGCCGCCAACCGCAGGCGAAGGGATTGGCATTGACCGCTTGGTGATGCTGTTTACTAATTCGCCTTCCATTCGTGATGTATTGCTGTTTCCGCATTTGCGCACCAAGGAATAAAAAGCATCCTATTAAAATCGACCACCCCTCCTTCACGCAAGGAGGGCGTTAAAGTAAATTTTATTTCTTTTTAATATAAAAAATCTGGGCAGGGGGCTGTTTTAAAATAGCCAGCATTTGATGTCCTGTTTGATTTGCAAAAACCCCAAAATCCAAATGCGCCGCAGGGTCGGTTGCAATCACTTTCACCACTTGCCCGCTGTCAATTTCAACTAAGGCTTTTTTTAAACGCAATAATGGCAACGGACATTGCAAGCCGCTGGCATCCACTTCTAAATCAAATTCACTCATTGGTTTTCAAAAAATTAAGGTTAAATGGCAAACAGGGTTCGTTTTTCAGCCAAATACGCTTCTAACGCCGCTAGCACCTGCTCGTTAGCGTTTTCCTGCCGCAACGTTTGAATGCTGGTAAGATACGCTTCTTTTTGTTCATTAAGTCGCGTCCTGCAAAATTCTTGCCAGCGTAGCTGTTCTGCATCGGTTAAGATTTGTGGATAATTACGCGCCTTATAACGAAAAAACATTTCATCCAATCGTTTATCAATAAAGCGCGGTTTTAAAGTTGCCAATTCAGTCACAGACGAGGTGCGGATTTTTGTCATGCTGGCTTTGTCTTGATTGCCAAAAAAACCGCCGCTATAAATCATTAAATCAGGGTCAGTGTGCGGTTCAAAATTGGGATTGCTAAACACAGCGTTTAGCTTTTCAGACAAGCCTGTGGCGGCTTTGAGTTGTGCTAAATGCTGCTGACAGCGTTCTAAATCCAGCTCTAAATGCTGCACGGTATTTTTTGCATAAGGCACTAACACAGGACATTTATTGATATGTACGGTTTTTAAAGGAATACGTTCCACGCCTGCGGGTAAATCGGCGGTAGCAATAAACAAACGTTGTTTGATTTCATCAGCAGACAAATCCAATAACGGCTGCGGGTCGATGGCTAAATCATACACCACCACTTCGTTGGTATTGGTTGGATGTTGGCACAGCGGCAAAACAATGGCTAAACACTGATTGCGAGCTGGATATTTCCCTGAAATATGTATCACGGGCTTAAAACTGCCCAATTGCAATAAATCAAAGGCGGGTTTTTTAAGGCGATGGCTGTATAAAAAATCATACAGTTTAGGTTGGGCTTGTTTAACTAACCGTGCCATTGCAATTGTGGCATACACATCCGACAGCGCATCATGTGCCGCTTCATGGGCAATGCCATTAGCTGTGGTTAAATCGGTTAATTTAAAACTGGGACGTTTTTCTATTTCGTCATCCACCCACACAATCCCTTCGGGACGCAAAGCCCTTGTCGCACGAACAACATCAATTAAATCCCAACGCGAATTGCCCTGTTGCCATTCACGTTGATAGGGGTCATAAAAATTGCGATACAGCGCATTGCGCGTCACTTCATCATCAAAGCGCAAGGTGTTATAACCTAAAGAACAAGTATTTTCCCGCGCCAGTTGCTGGTGAATAGTTTTGATAAATTCGGCTTCGCATACACCTTTTTCAGTGGCTAATTGCGGCGTAATTCCTGTAATGACACAGGCTTTAGGCTGTGGCAAGCAATCATCGCTGGGTTTGCAATACAAAACTAACGGCTCACCAACCACATTAAAAGCCATATCGGTGCGGATGCCTGCAAATTGCGCTGGAAAATCACGCTGTGGATTTAAACCAAAGGTTTCATAATCGTGCCAAAAAAAAGTCGGCGGTGTCATTGTCAATACTCAGTTTAATGAATGGAAACCAATGCGCGTAAGACATCGGTGCGACTGACTAAGCCGACCAATTGATTGTCTTCATAAACAGGGTAGCTGCGCACCGATGAGGCTTCAAATTTTGAGGCTAAATCGACAATGCTGGCATCGGCATTAACGGTGACAATATCGGTTGCCATGTATTCTGACACTTTACCTTTCATGCTTTGATTGTAAGTATTTTCTAACACCACTTTCATGCTGTCTTTTTCAGAAAACATTCCCACCAGCCGCCCTTGTTGATTTAATACAGGCGCACTGGTAATTTTATGGGTTAGTAGTTTTTGAATCGCCTCTAAGACACTGGTTTCTTCGGTAACGGTCACCAGATGTTTGGTCATATAGTCGGCAATGGTAATTTTAGCTAACATGATTTTTCCCTTAAATTAATGAGTCGAAAATGAGCAGGCATTTTTTAAGTAGCGAATCTAAAGTTATTGGGTATTAACCCCCCCTAGCCCCCTTTAAAAAAGGGGAAACTCCCTCCTTTTGTAAAGGAGGGTTGGGGTGGATTTCAATTTGACTACCTCATAACGTATGATTATTGACGCGATGCTTTTCCCAATAATTCAACATTGATAATTGAGCTATCGCGTTCTTTGGCTTCCTGCTGCTTTCTTTTATCACATTTTTCGGTGCAGACACAATCTCCATTGCCTGAACCGCCACACGAGCCTTTAATGGCATTTCGACCAAATATCACACCAATTGCCATAATGGCGATAACAACCAGCATCACAAAAAAGGTCGCTAAAAAATAAGTCATTTTGTTTCCTTAAGGTAGGGTAAAAAAGCGGTGGTGGGCTTTTCTGTAAAACCTTGTTCGGTTTTCACAATAAACAAGGCGGCTATCTTTTGTTGTTCTGCCAATTGAAAACCTGCCTCTTCACCTAAAACATTTAAAGCAGTTGCCAGTGCATCCGCTTCCATCGTGGTATCGCTCAATACACTAATAGAGGCTAGTTTATGAGTAATTGGTTTTCCTGTGCGTGGGTCAATGGTATGGGAAAAGCGCACTCCATCGACTTCAAAAAAATTCCGGTAATCGCCCGAGGTTGCCATGCCAATATTGGTTAAAGACGCAATGCGTTCAACGCTAATCTTATTGGGAGTTGGCTTTTCAATCGCAATCTGCCAGGGTTTTTTCTCATTGTTTTGCCCCCGCACTCGTATTTCACCGCCAATTTCCACCATATAATCCGTGATGCCCTGTTGTTCCAATAATAAACCGACTTGGTCAACCGCATAGCCTTTAGCAAGGGCGGATAAATCGACATACAAATCAGGGTCAGCTTTTTTAAGAGCGAGGGGTTTTTCTTGTAAACTCAATTTTTGATAACCAATTTTACTGAGGCGTTCTTGAATTAAGGGGTCAGCAGGCGCGGTATATTTCATCGGCTCAGGCCCAAAACCCCATAAATTGACTAATCCCCCTACAGTGACATCAAACGCTCCATTCGATAAGGCACTGATTTTTTGCGCTTCTTTTATCACTGTAAATAATTCTGGCGAAACGTTCTGCCAATCCGTAGAGCGGTTTTGATTAAAACGGGACAGTTCAGAGTCCTTTTTATAAGTAGACATTTGCCCGTCAATTTTATCTAGCACGGTTCTGATTTGGGTTTGTAATGCGGCAGTTTTAATCGTTGCAGGCAAAAAAGAGGCTTTAATGTGAAACGTTGTGCCTTCAGTTTCGCCTGCGTAGGTAAACGGGTAAGGGACAGGCGTATCATTACAGCCTGAAATTATTAAAAACCAAAGCAAGATAAGCCAGCGATTTACGATACAAAAACGGTTATTCATTTTTTAAGCCTTCCAACGCATTAAAGTTAAGTGGTTTTGTCATGATACAACCCTTGCAAGGGGCTGAAAAATTGCGCATAGTATAATTTAACTTAAGCTATTTGCACATTTAACAGATAAGGAAAAAATGTCAAAAAACCGATGAGTACTGCACCAAAAGCACAAATTAAAACCGCACCAGCGGCAATATCTTTGGCATATTTCACCGCATCCGAATGATTAGGCGACACCACATCACACACATATTCGATGGCAGTGTTAAATGTTTCCGCTACCCAAACCATGATTATCGCCACAATCAGCCATCGCCAATCCTCAGCGTTAATGTGAAAATAATAGCCTAAACCCGTCACCGCTAATGTTGCGATAAAATGTATCCATGCGTTATGTTGCGTTTTCAGCATAAAAACAATACCTTGCATCGCATAATTAAAACTCTTACCACGCGCTAATAAGCTAAAAGAGGGGGAGGACTTGGGAGACGGTGGATTCATGATTTTTCCTTATTAATTATTAATCGCCATGCCTGTGGTATTTCTCTGCTATCCGATGGCAGAAAACCGTTTTTTAAGCGTAATGTCCCGACTAAAAAAAGTGTGATAAAAATGCAACACGCCATATTACACCGCTGGATAAAGAGTTAAGACAGTTCGCCCTTGCAGGCGTATTTTAAAAAGTACCGTGCCTTTAAAGTCTGCAACTATCTCTGATGCTAATGCACCATTAAGACGATAACGTTGTTGCGGCTTCAGACCGGTGCAGCTAATTTCATGGATACCCTCTTGATTACCTGCATACAATACCGCCGTTAAATGGTTATTGTCAGAATGCGCACTGGCGACTAATACAGCTGGATAATTTAAATTATCCAAACGGATTTTAGTCGATTGCTGAGGATGTAATATCAAATCACGAAAACTATTTTTTCTGATGGCGCGAGCCATTATTTCCACTCCATGCGCCCAGACAGAGCTGTGTTGCCGATGAATCACTCCTGCTTGTAAAACACGGGGGCATTCTTGTTCTAAAGCTTGCAAACAATGCGTATAAACCTCTGTGTCACCCAATTCTGCCGCTGCTAAGGCGGTTGCAGTATAAGCACTAGCGCGTGATAAACCATAATTGCCTGTATCAATACGCCAAAAAGCCTTGTGCTGAAAATTATTTTGTTTATCAAATAATTGACGACGTAATAATAGCCATTGACGTACGGCTAAATCGGGTGCAATAGCATTTAAGAAAAAACACGGCATTGCCAAGGGCATTATGCCGCCGATGCTAGGAAAAGCAATGCCAGTCCGTGCTGAACGACAAGGTATGTAGTGACCAAAAGCATCTAAAAACTCAGTTTCTAGTGCTTGCCGAAACGGTTGTTGGTAACGTACCCAAGTGTGCTGTTCTCGTAAGCTATCATAAGCTAATATTGCGCTAGCTCCTATGGTGTTGCACAATGGATAAATCCAGTTGGGTTCGCAAGCAATGAGGAAAAAAGCACAAGTTTGATACTCTTTTTCCAAGCAGGCAAGCAGTGCGGCATCGTGATAGGCGTAATTTTGTCCTGCGGGATGTTGTAGATTAAATCGTCCCGCTTGCTTAAAATCATTTCGACCACTACTTGCTTCACACAATGCCATTTGCAAAGCAACAAAGCCTGTGTACATAATATTTTCACGGCACAAAGGGTTGGGATTACGCTGCACATTACCCCACTGATTTTCCAATCCCCAATAAGACCAGATGCGATAATCGGTTTGTTTATCAATTAAACGAATTTGTGCTTCGTGCAGATAACTGGCACAAGCTGGTGTGAAACGAGCTTGCGTCATCGCCAGCGCGTAACCTAATAAATTGAGCTGATAACGCACTGCCGCCGTTTGAAATTGGTCTAGCCATTCAAAACCATTGAATTCGTTCACAGGTTGTAAGGCGCGGTCTAAGGCAAAACGGAGTCTTTGCAAATCTGAAAGTGACATTTCAGCGGCATCAATAGGTTGCTTGGCTGAAAAAATCTCGTTAAGCTTAGGTTGTTGAGCAAGTAAATAAGCATTATCACGGTGTCGTTGTTGCTTTGCCTTATGAAAGCGGCGAGTTAATATACAAGCAATTAAGGCTGCGATGACAACGGCACTGCTATAAACGCTGATGATTCTTTCCGTGCTTATCGCTCCTTGATGCACAGTTGCCGCCCAGACAGTCACAATGAACCAAGTCAATGGTGGTGCAAGAATATTACCTGTGCCAAACCAAATAATTAATGCGCTAGCAAATAATAAGACAGACAAGGCTACAAGATGAAAACTTATGTCAGGATAAGCTAAAAAGCCTGCGCCTGGAAAAACTAAGCCTAAGCCGAAAACTTGCACAGCCGTGAAGTTTGTGCCAAATACTAGCCCTAAACTTAGGGTTATCAAGCCTAAATAGCCGTGTAGTAATTTTAATAAACGAGCTTGGGTGATTTTGCCAAACAGTGGCAAGGGGGTAGGTAAAAGTGTAAAGGGTAAATAGCTGTTCATAAACCTCATTCACCTAGAAACAAATAGTTTTAGTAACCAATGGTGCTAGTTAATTGCAAAAGTCATGATTTGAGGTTAAAAGTTAAAAATCACCACATTTTTAACAAACGACAACTCACAAACCATGACAACCACAGACTTTATCACCGAATTGTTTTGCCGCATAGACGATAAAATGAAAAACGAGCCTAAACACAGTCAAGCTTTGCTCTATCCCTCGGAAATCGTGACACTAGGCTTTTTACACGCTCTCAAAGGTGTAGGAAATCGTGCCTTTTATCGATGGCTTGAGCGCGATTACTTGGCGTTGTTTCCAAATTTACCCGAACGAACTCGCTTGTTTCGGCTGTTTAAAACGCATCAAGACTGGACAAGACGATTTCTAGGCAAACCCTCGTTACTGGGTGTAATTGACAGTTTTGGCATTGAGTTGATTCATCCAATGCGTGAAGGACGCTCGGCCAAGCAAATCGGTAAAAAAGGAATTTCCAATCATCGCTGGATTGTAGGTGGAAAAATTTGCTTGGCAGTCAATAACTTAGGCGAAGTAATTGGCTGGTCTTGGCTGACAGCGAATATGCATGACTCCTGTTTTCATCCGGTGATCGAGTGGTTTAAAGACCACAGTGTTATTTTAAGCGACACGGGCTTTCATGCTAAAACAGGCGACCCTAGCAATCTCAAATGCTGCAAACGTGGAACTTGGAACGACAGAATGCTGATTGAAACCGTTTTTTCCATGCTTACCACCGTATGTCATCTGAAAAAAGTTTTGCATCGCGTTGAGGATTATTTTCAAGCACGTTTAGCTTTTATGACTGCGGTTTTTAACGTGCTGATTCGCTGGCAAGATTGGCAGCCTGATGAAAATGGTTTTGTACCTGTTTCAATTGCGCAGTTTAGTTTATAAAACTAGCACCATTGGTTAGTATTAAAATTTGGCTTTTCCATGTTCAAAATTATTGATAACGGGTCTTTCTCTTTGTTACGTCTTAGTTTCCTGTAACAGTTGATTGCTCGGCATATGTTTGATAGACAGCTTTCGAAATGAGACGTGGAGCGGTGCATTGCTCCGAGATTAAGTGAAGTGTGAGTGTTCCAAAACTCGTGAAGCTTCTCGGTGCCAAGATTGTATTCCACAATAGCAGCCTCCACGAGGCGGATATAAGTGCTAGCCAACGCATTAACTTGATAACGAGTAGAAACCCTTCGGTTAAATAGCAAATTCAACCAGTATTGAGGGAAACCTGACTTGTACTCTTCTATTTTTGGCACTTCAATATGAACGTACATTGCTTAAACTGCCTGACCTAATATTAAACATCCCAAAGGCGCAAAACCTCACGCTCTACCCTGCTTTTTTCTTAAACTCACTCAACTCAACCGCACACAGATTAAGCCTTGTTTGCACACGTTACAAAATTCAAACTCAACAATAAGCAAACTGTTGTTATTTTAAATCCGACTGTTGGGTGGTTTTGTTGAATGGCTTTGATTTTAAATA
>JAIFMS010000198.1 GCA_020048335.1 Methylococcaceae bacterium
CTGCAAATATCTGCTCTAGCCTTGCTTGCTCTGGCACAGAAAATCCCATAATGCCGATGCTAATGGTTGTCGTCATTCACTTAACCGTCTACGTTTGGAGGATAAAAAGTCAGGTTTTCTTTTATAACAAAAGACCGCGTGTCATTAAAACCTGATTAAAAACTGTTTAATTGCATATAAGAATAGTTGATTTTTCTGATAAATAAATACTAATCGGTTGTTTTGTTTTTTAGGACTACAACACGGTATAAAATAACGCGCATTTTTTTATCAAAAGTACACGCAAAAAAGGGCTGCGTGTACTTTCAAGGAGCTTTTAAGACCTTGCTATAAAGCCTTAATCAAAAAAATATAGATTATTTCTTATCGGTTTTTTTAATTTCAGCAGGTTTAGCTTCAGGTGATTTTTTCATGCCATCGCCGCATTTGCCTTCCCCGCATTTTGCCTCGGCTGCTTTAGGGGCGTGTGCTTTTTTGCCCTCATCAGCAGGTTTTTTCATTCCATCACCGCATTTACCTTCACCACATTTTGCCTCAGCTGTTTTAGGCGCGGCCATCGGTTTGTCGCCTGCACATTTGGCTTCAGGTGCTTTTTTCGTCCCAGTGTCTGCTACAGCAACTTGCATATAACCTGTTGATAAATCGGTCATTGCAAAAGGATTGGCTTGTGCAGAACCTGCACTCAAACCTGCGATTAAGGTAGAACCTATGGCTAAGGCTAGGGTTTTATTCGATTTTTTCATGGTTTCATCCTAATTTTAAATAGTTTAAGAAGGTAATGATTTTACCGCTAAATGGATAAATAAAATAATTTTCGCTAAAACTTTAACACCAAGTAGCCAATATTACTGCAATTGTTGACTGTACAAACCATTACGGTTCGCTGCTTAAGCGTTTTATTGCTATGATTTATACCCTCTCGTTTAGTTTATTAGAAAACGGAGGAATGCCTTTTTTATCAGCGCAGGAAAATACCATGCAAAAAACTCAGCCCTTGAAGTTAATTTTAGCCACAAGTTTTATTTTGTCCGCCATTTCTGGTGCAGCAATTGCCCAGCAAGAAACGGTTGTACCTGCTACCAAAGTAACATACGGCGATTATCAAAACTGGCGACTGCTCGCCATTTCGCATCGACAAGACAAAAAAACCTTGCGTGCTATTTTAGGAAACAACAAAGCAATCGAGGCTGCTCGCCAAGGTCAAACCCAAACTTGGCCAGATGGCACGGTGTTTGCTAAAGTTGTTTGGAAAGAAACCACCCATCCCAGCTGGCCTCAAGCGATTGTGCCAGGAGATTTTGAAAAAGCAGAAGCGATGATTAAAGACAGCAAAAAATATGCCAGTACTGGTGGCTGGGGCTTTGGTTATTGGGAGGGGAAAAATTTAAAAATGTACCCCCAAGAAAAATCCCAAGAATGCTTTGCTTGTCATGTTGCCGTCAAAGCCCATGACTATGTTTTTACCAAGCCTGTTTTACAATAACCACGTTTAATTCTCTTAGCCCACCAACCAAGGTGGGTTAAGTTTTTCCTTTTTTATCCCCCTTCTTATTTTTATGTCAGACCGTATTCAGTCTATTCCTTACTGGCCTCTTTCTGGCTTTTATTTTTTTTACTTTGCAGCACTGGGTAGCTTTTTACCTTATTGGAATTTATATCTTGTTCAAAAAGGATTTAATGCCGCACAAATAGGTGAATTATCGGCGATTGTGATGGCAACTAAAATTATCTCGCCCAATCTGGGCGGCATTATTGCGGATAAAACAGGTAAACCGCTGCGGATTGTTCGGATGAGTTGCTTTTTAACCAGTGTACTATTTATAGGTTTTTTGTTCAAAGAAGGCTTTGCTTGGTATCTGGTTATTTCGCTAGGATTTAGTTTTTTTTGGAATATTTCCCTACCGCAATTTGAAGTTGCCACTTTATCGCATTTACAAACAGAACCGCATCGTTACAGCCAAATTCGCCTGTGGGGTTCGGTGGGATTTATCATCGCAGTTTTATGTACGGGGCAATATTTAGACCACCAGCCGCTTAACACTTTACCACTTATTATCAACGCGCTATTTCTAGGAATGTGGCTTGTTGCATTAGTTGTGCCTGAAGTAAAACAAACCCAACTCGCACACAGTGCAACTCACCTACTGCAACTTTTAAAACGCAGGGAGATTATTGCCTTTTTCAGTGTGTATCTGCTTTTGCAAATAGCACACAGGGCTTATTATGTTTTTTATTCGATTTACTTAAAAGAGTTACATTACTCTTCCAGTACAATTGGTGTGTTATGGGTCGCAGGCGTGATTGCAGAGGTTTTCTTATTTATGATAATGCACAAACTATTGCACCTTTTTTCTTTACGGCAAATCATTTTAACCAGCGTTTTTTTAAGCATTGTGCGTTGGCTGATTATTGGTTTTGCGGCAGATTCGCTTTATTGGTTAATCGGTGCGCAACTTTTACACGCCGCCACTTTTGGCTCTGCACACATAGCGGCAATACACTACATCAGCGTATGCTATGGGGTTGGTGGCATGATAGGCAGTTTATTTAGCGGCTATTATTGGGAAGCTTGTGGTGCGCGTTTTATCTATACTTGCGCGGCAGGCTGTTGTGTATTAGCGTTTATCATCACCGCCAAATGGGTTGGACGCACACAACCTGCCCTTAAACAAGAGCAGGTTTGACCTAATTAAAACATCACTCAACCGTGACCGATTTAGCTAAATTTCGCGGTTGATCCACGTCCGTGCCTTTTAAAACCGCCACATGATAAGCCAACAACTGCATAGGGATGGTATAAAGTAAGGGCGATATTTCATTTTCAACTTTAGGCATCCGAATAATTTGGGTGTTTTCATCGGCTTGCGCTTCCAAGGTTTCATCCATAAATACAATCAGCTGCCCGCCTCTGGCACTGACTTCCTGCATATTGGATTTTAATTTTTCCAGCAAATTATTATTCGGTGCAATGGTAATGACAGGCATATCTGCATCAATCAATGCCAGTGGGCCATGTTTTAATTCGCCCGCAGGATAGGCCTCGGCATGAATATAGGAAATCTCTTTTAACTTTAACGCCCCTTCCATTGCGACAGGATAATGCGAACCCCGCCCTAAAAATAGCGCGTGTTCTTTTTCAGCAAACTGCTCTGCTAGCCCTTCAATTTGAGTATCCAAAGCTAATGCCTCATTCATTTTGGCGGGCAAACTAAACAACGCTGCTGTGATTTTTTCTTCCAATACTTTGTCTAATGCAAAACGCCGCCCAACCGCGATGACGAGCATTAAAAGCGCGACCAATTGCGTGGTAAAGGCTTTGGTGGAAGCCACGCCAATTTCTGCCCCTGCACGGGTCATTAAGACCAAATCAGACTCGCGCACCAACGAGCTTTCAGGCACATTACAAATGGCTAAAGCATAGTTTGCCCCTAAGCGTTTGGCTTCTTTTAATGCAGCTAAGGTATCGGCGGTTTCACCCGATTGGGAAATCGTGACAATCAAGGTATCAGGCGTAACCACAGGATGGCGATAGCGAAATTCGCTGGCAACATCAACTTGACAAGACACGCGGGCAAATTTTTCAAACCAATAACGGGCAATCAATCCTGCATGATAGCTAGTGCCACAAGCAATAATCTGTACCGATTTAATCGTATCAAATACCGTCTTGGCATTATGACCAAACGCGCTTTCTTGCAAACGTTGCGCAATAAATCGCCCTTCCAACGTATCGGAAATAGCACGAGGCTGTTCATAAATTTCCTTCAACATATAATGTCGATAGCTGCCTTTGCTGTTGGACTCGGCTCTTAACTGGCTCTCTTTGATGGGACGTTGCACAGGCTGTTGGTTTTCATCATAAATAGCCAGTTGATTAAACTGAATTTCTGCCACATCGCCTTCTTCTAAAAAAATAAACCGCTGCGTAACAGGTAAAAGGGCTGCAACATCGGAGGCAATAAAATATTCCCCGATGCCAACTCCAATTACTAACGGACTGCCTTTGCGACAAGCGATTAAGGTATCAGGAAAGGACTTACTTATCACGCCGAGCGCGTAAGCACCTTCAAATTTTGCAATCGCTTTTTGTACAGCACTCAATAAATTATCCTGTTGCTGTAATTGTGCGTGAATTTCATGCGCGATGACTTCGGTATCGGTTTCAGACGTAAACACATAGCCTTGTCCTAATTGCGCATTTTTAAGTTGCTGATGATTTTCGATAATCCCATTATGCACCACAGCCACACTGCCATTGCAAATATGGGGATGCGCATTTTGTGTGCTGGGTTTACCATGCGTTGCCCAACGGGTATGCGCAATCCCAAGCGTTCCTGCAATCGGTTCATCTGCAATTAATCGCTCTAAGCCTTGTACTTTACCCAGTTCACGATGGCGAAAAATTTTTTGTTGCGCAACCACCGCCAAGCCAGCCGAATCATAGCCACGGTATTCGAGCCGCTTTAAACCTTCAATTAAAATCGGCACGACATCACGTTGTGCAATTCCACCCACTATTCCACACATCTGATTTTTCCTTTCGCTGTTAAGCAACTGTTAAATTAAGTTTATCCAGTTAGTATGTATTTCTACTTACTGACCGAGGCGTGAATTTTTATTATTGCGGAAAATCAACGGTTTTTCATCTGCACTCAACGCAGAATCACGCGCCACGCTAATCGCCTCATCAATCAAATGTCGCTGGGTCGATTTACTGCAAACAGGGTCGGTGGCATTCATATCGCCTGAGAGTAAATAGGCTTGACAGCGACAGCCGCCAAAATCCTTTGCCTTTTCGTCACAGGAACGACACGGTTCTTGCATCCACTCAAACCCGCGAAAGAAATTAAAGGCTTTGGATTCTTTCCAAATTTCTTCAATCGAAAAATCGTTCACATTCGGGCAATCCAGCCCTGGCAATTCTCGCGCTGAATGACACGGCAACGCTACGCCGTCTGGGGCAATGGTTAAAAACGTTGTCCCCCACCCATTCATACAGGCTTTCGGGCGGTCTTCATAAAAATCAGGCACAACATAATAAATTTTCATTTTGCCCGCGACCTTTTCTTTAAAGGCTTGGGCAATGTTTTCGGCTGCGGCAAATTGTTCTTTGGTTGGCAAAAGCGCGTTGCGATTGACGTGCGCCCAGCCATAATATTGAGTATTTGCCAGCTCTAAATAATCTGCACCCAATTCTTCTGCCATTGCCAAAATATCAGCCATCTGGTGGATATTTTCCCGATGGATGACTACGCACAACACCATTGGATAGCCATGTTTTTTCACTAAATGCGCGACTTGTTTTTTATGTTCAAACGATTTTGTACCTGCTAAATGGTCGCTTAAATCCGCACTGCTGGCTTGAATACTAACCTGAATGTGGTCTAAACCTGCGGTTTTTAAAGCCATAATGCGCTCTTCAGTCAAGCCATAACCCGAGGTAATCAAATTCGAGTAATAGCCCAATTGCCGTGCATGACTGACAATTTCTTCCAAATCTTGCCGTGTCAAAGGCTCGCCACCCGATAAACCAAGCTGCACCGCGCCTATTTTTCGGGCTTGCGTTAAAACCCGTTTCCAGTCTTCGGTGCTGATTTCGTGGCTATGTGCCGCATAATTTAACGGATTAGAGCAGTACGGGCATTGCAACGGGCATTTATAGGTCAGCTCGGCTAACAGCCAGCGCGGTGGGGTGATGTTAGGGTTGTTTAATCCAGCCATTTTGTAGGGCAATCTCTAAAAAGTGAGTGATGTCGTTTTCAAGACCTGATGTGTTAAATTTTTTATGCAAGTCGCTAATAATTTGTGCGAGTGTGCGTGTGCCATCGCAGGCTTTTAAAATTTCCGCCGAGCTGTGGTTAAGTTCCACCATGCCTTCTGGGTAAAGAATGACATCGCGTTGCTGGGCTTCTTCCCATTGTAGGCGGTGGGTTGGGGAAAAGGAAATTGGGAGGTTAGGGTTTATGGGCATTTAATATCAAGTGGTTATTAAGAAAGTGTGAATTGTAAAATAGTTGGAACTGACAACTTTTTAAGGTTTGTATTTTTTTATTGTACATGGTGAATTAAGTTCCAAATTACCACCAGTGCGGCAGGTTTGCGGAGAGATTTCAGCGGTGTGGGTGAAATTAATTCTTGGATAAATTGGCTAAGTTTTAACATATTTATATTTTCAACTCACGGTCTTTTTTTTCTTTAATATTAGCCCCATTAAAAGAAATAGAACCTAAATGATTTTTTCCTTTTTTGTTAATATGAATTTCAAATTCGCCTTGTTCTGTATCTAAACCAACAATAAAATTTGAATTAGGAATACTATAAACGATTCTATCATTCTCTTTCGTTAATTTGTGTGATTTATCCCATCTATGTAATTTTGCTATTTTCTCTGCTGTTTCTTTATATTTACTGACTCTTTCGTCCTTACTTGAATTTTTTGCTTTTAGATAAAAATTATCCCAACCTTCTTCAAAGTAAAAACTACATAAATCTAGCAAAGGTAAAATATTTTGTTTTTTAGTTTCAGAATCAAAATGTGGCTTGTACGATGTCCAATTATATAATTGTGCTAAAAATGGAAGATGACAATTAATAATATGCTTTCTCTCACTGGCATTCTTTACTTGTTTTGATATTTCGGATTGAGAATTTAGCTTATTGATGTAAATATCTAACTGACAATTATTCCATCTTTCATCATTATTTAAACTAACAACCAGTGAATTTTTTATATAAGCCGCAGCAATTCCAGTTAATTTATAATCCACATTATTGATTGTAATTGAGGTTAAATCATATTCCGTTTTTTTTGGGTCAT
>JAIFMS010000103.1 GCA_020048335.1 Methylococcaceae bacterium
TAATGACTAATGGATTAATTTCCAGCATGGTGGCATCCAATTCTCGCATCGCCCGATAACAGCCTTTAATGGTTTTTACTGCGTGACTAAGCATGGTCGCGGGTAAACCTAAGGCAAATGCCATTTCGCGTGCTTGAAAATCTTGTAAACCGACTGCAGGTTCAATATAAATTTTTTTAATCGCGTCAGGATGATTAACGGCTAATTCTTCAATATCCATCCCCCCTTGCGCTGAACCGACCATCACAATCCGTTCATGCGCCCGGTCGATTAAAAAACTAAAATACAGTTCTTTGGCAATGTCAGTGCCTGCTTCAATATACAAACGATAACAAACTTTACCTGCCGCTCCTGTTTGATGAGTGACCAAGCGTTTACCTAATAAATATTCAGCCGCCGCTTCAACCTCATCATGGGTTTTGCAAATTTTAATCCCACCTGCTTTACCGCGCGCGCCCGAATGAATTTGTGCTTTCACTGCCCACACGTTGCCACCTATATCTCTGGCACGTTGCACCGCTTCTTCAGGGCTGTAAGCTAACCCCCCTTCAGCGATTTTCACGCCGTAACCACTTAAAATCTCTTTTGCTTGATACTCATGAATATCCACAGCATCTCCTATGTTTTATGTTGTTAATATAAATAGCCAATTAAACCAAGCCAATATTATATCCATTTGCACTCTCTTCTACCGAGTTTTGTTCTAGCATGGCTTGTCTTATTGCTTAAACGGCATTCTACAGCCACGGATTAAGAATGCTTACCCTGTCGGTGTTTTTTAGTAAAACCTGCTAAAATACCCGCTTAACAAACTTTTTAACCCCCTTTTAGCCATAGGTTTTTCCGCGCTATGAATGATTTTATTTCTGGTCAACGTTGGATGAGTAATACAGAGTCTGAATTAGGTTTAGGTCTGATTTTAGAAGTCGCTTTTAATCGCGTCACCGTATTATTTTTAGCCACAGGAGCAAAACGGATTTACGCGCAAGACAACGCCCCTTTAACGCGGGTTCATTTTGCTATCGGTGATGTGATTGAATCGACTGAAAATAGCAAATTCACGGTAACGGCGATTACTAGCCAACAAGGCTTGTTAATTTATACTGGTGTGAACGAAAAAGGGGAACAAATTGAACTCGAAGAAATTGATTTAAATCATCATATTCAATTTAACAAACCACAAGAACGTTTATTCACAGGACAATTTGACCCCAGCGCGTGGTTTTTGCTGCGTTATGAAACCTGGCGTAAATTGCAACAACATCAACAATCGCCGATTCGTGGCTTGCAAGGCGGGCGCACATCGCTGATTGCCCATCAACTTTATATTGCTCACGAAGCTGCCAATCGCTTTGCGCCGCGCATTATGCTGGCAGATGAAGTAGGATTGGGAAAAACCATTGAAGCAGGGTTAATTTTGCATTATCGCTTGCTGAATAATTTAACGCACCGGGTGTTAATTATTGTCCCCGAAAGCTTGTTACATCAATGGTTGGTGGAAATGTTCCGCCGGTTTAATTTACGTTTTAGTCTGTTTGATGAAGGGCGTTGTTTAGAAATGCGTGATAGCGATAATCCGTTTGTCACTGAGCAACTGGTGCTGTGTAGTCAACAATTTTTTTCCCGTTATCCCAAACGGCAAGCCCAAGCTTTGGCAGCAGGTTGGGATATGGTGGTGGTGGATGAGGCGCACCATTTAGAATGGAGCGAACAACAGCCCAGTGCCGATTATCAATTTGTGAAAAAATTAAGTTTAACGGTGCAAGGCCTAATTTTATTAACCGCAACCCCTGAGCAATTAGGCAAAGAAAGCCATTTTGCCCGATTGCGGTTGGTTGACCCTGATAGGTTTTACAGTTTTAGTGCTTTTTTAGCCGAAGAGCAGCAATTTGAACCCGTTGCACAGGCGGCAAAATTGCTGCTAGCGGCACAACCCCTTGATGAAACTGCACAACAAAACTTAAAAAACTTGCTGAAATTGGATAATGTCGAGGCATTATTAAATGACTTATCGAGTGAAGACAAAGCCGAAAATGCCCGCGAGCAGTTGATTAATGTATTACTTGACCATCATGGCACAGGGCGCATTTTATTTAGAAACTCTCGGCAAACGGTGCAAGGTTTTCCAAAACGGCAACGTCACGGCTATCCTTTACAAGGTCAGGCAAACCCTGAAAACCGATTGCAAGACCCGACTTTTTTATGGCTATTAGATTTACTCAAACAACTGGGGAAACAACGGGCTGTTTTGATTTGTCATGCGGCACAAACTGTATTGGACTTAGAGCGTAATTTAAAAAATCGCGGAGTTGCTGCTGCGGTATTCCATGAGGAAATGAGTATTATTGAACGCGACCGAGCCGCCGCTTATTTTGCAGACCAAGAAAGTTCAGCACAATTGCTGCTGTGTTCTGAAATTGGCAGTGAAGGGCGCAATTTTCAATTTGTTCATCATCTGATTTTATTTGATTTACCCACCAATCCTGATTTATTGCAGCAACGTATTGGGCGTTTAGACAGAATTGGGCAGCAACACGTTATTCAACTGCATATCCCTTATTTAGAAAACAGTCCGCAGCATTTGTTGTTTCGTTGGTACGATGAGGGCTTAAATGTTTTTGCACAAAACAACTGCGCCGCACAAGCGGTGGCGGATAAATTAAACTTGGAACTTAGCACACTTTTAACTTGCGAAAATGCACAAGCGATAGAAGCGTTTATCGTTAAAACTCATACGTTAAGTGGCGAAATTGAGCAAGCATTACACAACGGACGTGACCAACTATTAGAACTTAATTCTTGCCGTGCCGAGGAAGCACAAGTTTTGCCGAGCCGTTATTTGATTGTTTTGGGGTGGACATCGAATCGCATTCGGAGGATTGCTATATTTTAAGACCGAGTGAAAGTTTGCGGGTGGCGCATTTTCCTTATTTACAAGAGGACGGTATGACGGTTACTGTTAATCGAGAGATTGCTCTAGCGCGTGAAGATATGTCTTTCATTACCTTGGAACATCCGATGATGACAGCGGCAATGGATTTAGTTTTATCCACCGAAACAGGCAATGCCAGCGTCAGTGTCGTGAAACATCCAGACTTAAAAGCAGGACAGTTTTTACTGGAAATGTTATTTATTGTGGAATGCAGTGCGCCTGAAAATTTACAAATTAACCGTTTTTTGCCACATACCCCGATTCGACTCCTGATTAACCAATTTCAGCAAGATGTCAGTGCCAGTATTCGCCATGAAAGTTTGCATGAAACAGGAGAGTCGATTAATCATGAACAAATCAGCCGTTTTTTAGCCAGCCAACGCCAACCTATTCAAGCCATGCTGCAACTTGCAGAACAAAATGCGGGGCAGATAATGCAGGATTTGATTGTACAGAGTCAAAAAACCATGTTGGCATCACTGACCAGTGAGATTAAACGGCTAGTGCGGTTGAAAAAAATAAACCCCAGTATTAAGGAAGCCGAAATAGAGCAGTTAAAAGAAGTGACGATGCTGCTACATGAAAATATGAGCGCGGCACGATTGCGCTTGGATGCGATTCGGTTTTTAGTAACGCATTAAATAAAGGAAAGTCAACCTTTGAAATTAGTGAAAAAAGCCAGTCTGTGATATGTTTAGAGACATTATGTAAAATGTGCTGTCATCATTTTTCTTTTTCAGCCATTATTCTTTCACATCTTGCCAAGACACCTACTATAAATGACCTTAAAGTCTCCTTCTGATACTCAAGTTTTACCAAACAAAGACCCTTTCCAACAACGCGAGGCGGCTAAATACGCGCAACCCATTGCCAGCCGCGAGCTGATTTTACAACTGATTGAGCAAGCGGGGCGACCCTTGCCACGCAAGCAGATTGCCGATTTGCTGAAATTGGAATCTGATTCTGATTTAGAAGCGTTACGCCGCCGTTTGCGGGCGATGGAACGGGATGGGCAATTATTATTTAATCGTAAACAACAATACTGCTTGGTGAATAATCAAGATTTAATCGCAGGACGGGTGTTAGGACATCCTGATGGGTTTGGTTTTTTGCGCCCTGATGATGGCAGTGCAGATTTGTTTTTATCGGCGCGTGAAATGCGTGTTTTGCTCGACAAAGACAGAGCGGTGGTGCGGATTTCAGGGTTAGATAGAAAAGGACGGCGCGAGGCAGCAGTTGTTGAAGTGTTAGAGCATAATACGCATCAAGTGGTTGGGCGGTTATTGAGCGAAAAAGGCTTTTATTTTGTGGTGGCTTCCAATAAAAAAATTGCCCAAGATGTGTTGATTCCGAAAGAAGGCTTAGGAAAAGCGAAAAAAGGGCAAATTGTGGTGGCTGAAATTGTCCAGCAACCCAGTCAACATCATCAACCTATCGGGCGGGTGATTGAAGTTTTAGGCAAACATTTAGCCCCTGGAATGGAAATTGAAGTCGCGATTCGGGCGCATGATTTGCCACATCAATGGTCGGATAAATTACTGAAGGAAATTAAGCATTTAAAAGCAGATGTTCCAGAGGCTGCGAAAAAAGGGCGCGTTGATTTACGCGATACGCCGCTTGTGACCATTGATGGTGAAGATGCGCGTGATTTTGACGATGCGGTATTTTGTAAAAAAACCCCCAAAGGCTGGAAGTTGCTCGTGGCGATTGCGGATGTCTCGTATTATGTTCAACCACAAACCGAATTGGATGACGAGGCGAAAAATCGCAGTACCTCGGTGTATTTTCCTGAGCAGGTCATTCCGATGCTGCCTGAAATTTTATCGAACGGTTTGTGTTCGTTAAATCCTGCGGTAGACCGGTTGTGCATGGTGTGTGAATTATTAATTGACAGCACAGGAACTATTCTGCGCTCGCAGTTTTTTGAAGCGGTGATGCGCTCACACGCGCGATTGACTTACACCGAAGTGGCGAAAATTTTAGTCGATAATGACAAGGCTTTGCAGAAAAAATATTCAGTTTTGTTGCCGCATTTACAAGAACTTTACGCGCTGTACAAAGTGATGCGGGTCGCGCGTGAACAACGTGGCACGATGGACTTTGATACCCAAGAAACTAAAATTATATTTGGTGAAAATCGAAAAATTGAAGCGATTGTGCCATTGCAACGTAATGATGCGCATAAATTGATTGAAGAATTTATGATTAGTGCCAATATTGCTGCGGCACGGTTTTTAAATCGCAAAAAAATCCCGCGTTTATTGCGGATTCACGAAGGGCCTGGCACAGAAAAATTAATTGCCTTGCGCAGTTTTTTAAATGAAATGGGTTTGCATTTAGAAGGCGGGGCAGAGCCTACGCCATTGGATTTTATGCGCGTCATCACCGCCAGCCAAGGCAGAGCCGATGCGCATTTAATTCATACGGTATTATTGCGTTCTATGTCGCAAGCGGTGTACAGCTCTGAAACAAAAGGACATTTTGGGCTAGCTTTAGAAGCCTATACGCATTTCACCTCACCGATTCGCCGGTATCCCGATTTGTTGGTGCATCGCGCCATTAAACATTGTTTGAGCGGACAACCCATTGAACAGTTTATTTATGGGCTACCCGACATGGTGCTATTAGGGGAGCATTGTTCGGCGAATGAACGGCGAGCAGATGAAGCTACACGCGACGTGGTGAGTTGGTTAAAATGTGAATACATGATGGACAAACTTGGTGAAGAATTTGTAGGGATTATTTCTGCCGTGACCAGTTTTGGTTTTTTTGTGGAATTAAGCCATATTTACGTTGAAGGCTTAGTGCATATTTCTAATTTGCCGCACGATTATTTTCATTTTGACCCGATTAGTCATCAATTAAAAGGGGAACGCAGTAATATCTGTTATCGCTTAGGTGATAGTGTCACTATAAAAGTGGTTCGTGTCGATTTAGACGAAAAGAAAATTGATTTTTCCTTAGTCTTAACCGATAAATCAAGCTCTGTTGCTAAAAAACGCCCTGCTAAATCACCTGTTAAAAAAACCGCTAAAAAATGAATATTCATAAATTAATTGGCATTCATGCGATTCAAGCTGCCTTAGATTATTCACCTGACAGAATTCGTCTAGTTTGGGTCGATAATCAACGCCATGACGAGCGATTAAAAGCGGTTTTAGCGGATTTAAAAGCCTTGGGAATTCCGTTAGAAACCGCTGATAAAAAACGCTTAGACCGTCTTGCCGAAGGAAAATCGCATCAAGGGCTAGTGGCTCAAGTCGAGTTGCCGAAAATTTTTACCGAAGAAGAGCTAAAAAAACGCATCGAAAACTTAGCTGAACCTGCTTTTTTTCTGGTTCTTGATCAAGTGCAAGACCCCCATAATTTAGGGGCGTGTTTGCGTACCGCCGATGCAGCTAAACTTCATGGAATTATTGTTACCAAAGACAACGCAGCAACCCTTACACCAACGGTTTGTAAAGTGGCAAGTGGTGCAGCAGAAACCGTGCCGTTATATCAAGTGACCAATCTAGCGCGTATTTTACGCTGGATGAAACAGCAGAATATATGGATAATAGGCTCTTCAGGGGAGGCACGCCACACGCTTTATGAAACCGATTTGGCGCGTTCTTTAGCATTAGTAATGGGGACAGAAGGAACAGGAATGCGGCATTTAACACAACAACAATGTGATGTTTTAGTAAAAATTCCTATGTATGGGCAAGTGGAAAGTTTAAATGTTTCTGTTGCCGCCGCTATTATGATTTACGAAGTTTTAAGACAAAAGGGGATCTGATAATGGGTGTTTTAGATCAATTACGAAGCGAAGCCTCAGATAAACAAGAACATGAATTTGTTGTGGCAACGGCGCAGCAACAATTAGAGCAGACATATAAAACCCATATTCTGCCCAAAATGCAAAAAACTTATTTGTTTTTGAAAGAAATTGTAGAACACCTCAATTATCTTGAGAAAGCCATTGAAATTGCAGATTACAGTCGGGAATATCCACAAATTGGTAAGTTATCGCAGACCAATTACAAA
>JAIFMS010000076.1 GCA_020048335.1 Methylococcaceae bacterium
AAGAAAACAATACAACACAGACTTTTCGTTTTAAGCCAACGGCAATTGGATAATAAACCCCGCCCCTTCGGTATAATGACTGTCAATCCAAATCAGTCCGCCATGTTCTTCAATAATTTTTTTCACAATCGCCAGCCCCAACCCTGTGCCACGCACTTTAGTCGTAACATAAGGGTCAAAAATCGTTTCAATCTGCTCGGCACTAATTCCATTGCCGTGGTCGTACACACTTAATTCGACATAATCGGTAGCATTTTTTTGGACTTGGGTTAATTTAATCGCAATCACCCCACCGCTTTCCATTGCCTCTTGCGCATTTTTGAGCAAATTATGCAGCACTTGCCGAATGCTAATGGGGTCAGCCATCACCATCACTGCGCGGCTGGGAAAATCACTGCTAAAACGGATTTGTAGCGGCGCATTGTTATACAACAGCAATACATTCTGCACCAAGTCGTGCAAATTCAAATGCTCCACTTGTTTCTTGGAGGGGCGGGCATATTCTGCAAAATCATCTACCATTCGTTTCATCGCTTCAACTTGCTGCACAATCGTATTGGTGGAGCGTTGCAACATATCTGCTGAGGCAGGCTCTAACTCTTTTGCCAATTTGTGCTGCAAGCGTTCGGCGGCTAATTGAATCGGAGTCAACGGATTTTTAATTTCATGCGCCAACCGCCGCGCCACCTCGCCCCAAGCGGCATTTTTTTGGGCTTGAATTAAATTAGTTAAATCATCAAAAATCACCACCGCCCCAACGCGCTCGCCTTCTTGTGAAAATAACGGCGTACCACGGCATAATAATTCTTGTCGTCCATTTGCCCCTAAAAACGCAATGCGTTGTTGCCAAATATCATCTGCCTGTTCTATTAAGGCTTGCATGGAGTTAAACAACTCAGCTAAGGCTGAAAATTCTGTGACTAAATCTGATAAATGTTGTCCAACAAAGCAATTGCCTTGGCAATTTAAAATCCGATAAGTGGCTTGATTAATGGTGCGAATACTAAAATCGGCTTCAAAACTCATCACTCCTGCGGTCACGTTGGCAAGAATGGACTCTAAATACGCCCGCTGTTCCTCCACCTCAGAACTTGCGATGCGTGCCTCATCACGCGATTGGGCAATTCGCAATGTCATTTGATTAAACGATTCGACTAAAAATCCTAAATCATCTTGGCTCATAATGGGTAATTGCTGGGCATAATTGCCTTCGGCGACCGCTTTTGTGCCTTTCACTAATTCTTTCACAGGGGCGACAATGGTGCGAATGCTGATAAAAGCGACCCAAATGGCGGCAAGCAAACTTAAAAGTAGCACCAGTGATAACGCGAGCGAAAAACTGATTTTTAAAGAATTGCGTAAAAAACTCATTTCACGATAACGAACCGAAGCAAATTCAATGGAATCGGCCAAATCAGAAATTCGCACTGGTACTTGATATAACACTTGTAGATATTTAGGTTCTAACCCTTCAATGATAATCACCACCCGAATTGCCATCGCATCATTAGGCAAAATATCTAACGCCAGATAATCGCGCTGTTGTTTTAGCTGTAACCAAACATTTTCATCAGGTTGCGAAGGTAAAATATCACTGGGATTGATGCTGCTAAAAGCAATAATATGCTCTTGACTGGAAAATAACGTCACTTCCAACGCATCCAGCGATTCACGCATCGCATCTAATTCACCCACAATTAATTCTTCGGGTAATTCTTGCAACGAATAGCTAACCTGTTTGGTTTGGGATAAATGCCAACGCATCCGTTGGTCTAATGAACGTTGGGTTAATTCCAGCGCGTCTTCCATCGCTTTGTCGATTTCGATATTAAACCAACTGTCAATATTTTTGTGCAGAAATTGTACGGAAAAATAAAACACCAAGGTTGCAGGGGCAAGTGAAAGCAGCACAAATAGCGACACCATCCGAATGGTCAGCCGTGAACCTGCTTCTTTTTTCTTTAACTGTCGGGTTAAGGAATAAACATTAATCCCCACCAGACAAAACAGAATCACAGAGCCTGCGCTGTTAATGATAAGCAGCCACCAATACAGGTCATTAAGACGCGATGATTCTTGCGTAGCCGAACTCATTAGTTGCAAGGACACTAAAATCAGTCCAAACAGCACGATAATGAAAAGGTTAATGGGTAATTTTATTGATCGAGAGGCCATAATGTCCAATCACTGGATAAATCCCATTCTGAACTCAGATAGGCAACAGGGCGCAACGGTGGTGGTAAACTTTCTTTATCCAGTTCCAATTTGATTGCAGCGTAATAGTGTTTGTTTTTATCCAACGCGCTGACGGCAACAATTTGTAATTCCCGCAGTCGTGATAACGAATCCAACGCCGCCGCTAGCGTGGCATATTTTTTGATAAGATTGGTAGTTTCGTTTTTCACGCTATAACTATTGAGCAAGGCATGATAGCGAATTCGATACCGATAAGTGACACTTAACACGGTTTTATCTTGCAAATAACGTTCTTTTTTAAGCTCGATTTTTAAATTCCAATACAGAGGAATGCTGCTTTGAATCGCTTGTTTGGCGGCGGGGCTTAAAAAATAGTCGGCATCCAGATTGAGAATATACCAGCCTTCACGCGCTTCCAAACCGCCATTTTTAAGTTGGGTTGAAAACTCCCCCGCCGAAACGGGGCTACACACCAAGCAACTTAACAACAGCAGCCATTGCCACATGGTTTTAGCGTTTACCCAAACAGGCATAATAAAATCCATCCATTGCCAATTCACCTGTGAGAATTTGCCGTCCTGCCTGTTGAGGATGTCCCCATTGCGCAACAATTGGAATTTCAAAACTATCAGGGTGTGTGGCTAAGAACGCGCTGATTTGCCCTGCATTTTCAGCTTTTAAAATTGAGCAAGTGGCGTACAACAAAATGCCATTGGGTGCGAGCATTTGCCACGCGGCGGCGAGCATCGCTTGTTGGGTTTGCACCAAAACGTCAATATCGTCAGGGCGGCGCAATAATTTAATATCAGGATGGCGACGAATCACCCCCGTTGCTGAACACGGTGCATCTAATAAAATACGCTCAAAATAGCGACCATCCCACCATTGCTGAAAATCACATACATCAGCGGCAATTAACCGCGCCGATAGCTGTAGTCGTTGTAAGTTTTCACTCACCCGTAACAGCCGTTTTTCATCGACATCAACCGCCACTAATTCAGCCAGTTGCGGCTGATTTTCTAAGAGCGCGGCGGTTTTACCACCCGGGGCTGCACATAAATCTAAAACCCGCTGCCCCGCGCTCAATTGCAATAACGGTGCGGCAAATTGTGCGGCGGCATCTTGCACCGAAACCCAACCTGCGTAGAAATTTGGCAGTTGCTCAACACTGACAGGTTGGGCTAACTGCACGGCGGTTTCACTAAAAACCACAGGTTCAGCCGCAATGCCGTGCGTTTGCAGCAATTCACAATAGGCAGCTGGGGTGGTTTTGGTTAAATTCACCCGCAAGGTCATCGGCGGTTGTTGATTGTTTTGCGCAATAATCGCCTGACTTTCGCTTGCCCAATCCTGTTGTATCGCATTTAATAACCAAAGGGGATGGCAACTGCTGGCAAGAACATCACTATCTACTTTGGCATCAATCGCCACTTGGTCACGCAAATATTGCCGCAATACCGCATTAACCATTTGTTTTGCCCAGCTTTTTTTCCCCACTGCCGCCACCGTTTCTGATACCGCGGCATGGGGTTTTAAGCGCATGGTGCGCAATTGATATAAGCCAATCAGCAGCACCACTTTAACATCGGTGTCTTTGTTTCTTAACGGTTTATCCATTAATAAACCCAATGCAAGGTCTAAACATTGATAATCGCGCACCACCCCATAACACAACGCTTGTACAAAGGCTTTATCCTTGGGATTTGTAATGGAAGCTAACCCTGTATCTAACGCAGCGGTTAAAGATTGCCCGTCTTTTAGGACGCGGAATAAAATTTGGGTGGCGGGGATGCGTGGATTCATTGCTCTTTAAAACCTTTGACTATTAATGAGTTAAGTTGTTTGTAAAACTTGTTCGGCAACAGCACCAAAAAATTGCCGTGTTAAACTGAAAAATTGGCTAAGTTTTTGACCAGTTGGCGACAAATCAATGGCTGCTAAATCTTCAACACTCCAATTTTTATCAAGATGTTCTTCAAATAACTTTTCAAGTTCTTCGTAGTAGTGTTTTCTGCGATTGACTAAATAAGAACAATTCAAATTAAGCAAATCTCTCGTGTAAATTGCTTGTTGTTTTTCAAAATTGGTTAAATTTTCTCGTGGTTCGATTTTACCGTCTGACGAATAAACGAAATAGCGCGAACAATCGGGATTGTGGCAAGAGATAAATAAATTAGCATCATATTGGCTTAATTTCGCATGACCGCCGAACACATCTTCTTTAACTCGATTTTTTATGTCATCACTGTTTAAAGCAGAAGCCGCTAAATTGGCATAATCAAAAGTTCTTGGGGGATTTTTGCCTTTAGGTTCGACATGCTCAATGTGATAATCTAAGTCTTCTAAATCAGCACGAATTTCCGAATAGCAACATAAGCCATATTGTTCATCCAATAGTTTTTTTAACACCTTTGCTTTATGGCTACGAAAAGCTTTCCACCTACTTCTTGCTTCGTCTGGTGTTGAGGGAGGATTTTGATGTGCTTGTTGCAAGTGATAACTACCAAAACTTTCTTTTTTTTCTACCCACCTCATGCTTTTAAAATTTCCTGACGTTTGATACTACGTTGCAATTTTTGTAATTGTGGATGCCTTTCACTTAACACCGTTTTAAGTTCGCTTAACAAATCAACAGCCTCTTGCATTTGATATAAGCCTTGGTCAACTAATGCTGTTAGACGTTCAAGTTTTGATTTTTCAGGTACAGGCGGCTGTGGGTCAACGTGCATGATAGTCTGTAAAACGTCGCTGCTGATTTCCCCATACGATTCACTTATTGGCATTACAGCAACATCTTTACCATTAACATTTTTCCCTAATAAACGAATTGATTTTCGATGAATGGTTGAAAGGACTTGCGGGCTATGCGTTGTCACCATAAATTGAATATTAGGGAAAGCTTTACACAAATCACTTAAAACCGTTTGTTGCCATTTTGGATGCAGATGTAAATCAATTTCGTCAATCAACACAATCCCATTAGTTTTTTCGATTGGAGAGGGAAAATTGGGGTTAGGGTGAATTAAATGAGAGTTGAGATGAACACAACGGTAAGCAATATCGCCTATTAAACTTAACATAGCTTGTACACCATCACTTAATCGTGCAACGGGAAAAAAGTTTTTATTAGCATCAGTCATAATTAATTCACGGAGGTTTGGCTCATATTCTAAAGTATGCCAACCTACAATTGATAAACATTTATCAATTGCTCTTTGTACATGCTTAATTCTACTGGCATGATGCGGTCTTGTAGCAGGATTATAAGATGCTGTTCTTTCACCGGATAATGGAATTAGCATTCCAGGTTTAATCATTTCCTGCCTAAATTTTTCTGAGAGTTCATTACGGATTTTTTTTTCATTGTAATATTCAGCGATACTTTCCTCTATAAACCATTTTTCAAAGCTTTGATAATTTGAATTCGGATTTAAAGAATCGTAATAACCATATAACCTAGATTGTGAGTCAGTAGAGATTTTTGTATTAGCTTTATTTTGTTTTAACAATCGCCCTGTTCCATAATAAGCAATGATAGGTAAAATTACAGATTCCCTAGCCCTAACCTGTTGTTGTAATTTTTTTGCATAATCAATAAGAACTTTTGCTTTCCCAAAAGTGGTTTGCGTTTTTTTTCCTGTTAATTCTCTCGACCACTCTTCATCTTTATTATCAATAAAACCAGATGCAATTAAAGAAACAGGATATTGTGCTTCCATACTTGATACCCTACCCAGTATTTCAAGCATATAGTCATCTTCCCCGTAAAAACTAGAATCACGAGTTAATCTAGCATCTTCGGGTTTAAAGCCTTTACCCTGTCCTGTATCAAATCCCCCTATAAAGAGACTTAAGGCAACAGAAATTGCATCCAATATTGCCGTTTTACCTGCGCCATTTTCCGCAACTAATACGGTTAATTGTGAATCTAAATCCAAAGATAAAGATTCAAAACAGCGAAAATTGGTAATTTGTAAGTTTTTTAATTTCATGTTTTAACAACCTAACTGAATGCCATTTACTGGATGCGCATTTAAAAAGGCTTTGCTTTCAATGCGTTTTCCGCCGGGTAATTGTACTTCCAATAAGCGCAACACCCCCGCGCCTGTTCCAACATCAAACGTTTTGCTGGACTCTAAAATTTGTCCTGCACTTAAATGGCTTTCAGTTTCGGTTAAAATTTCAGCTCGCCAGATGCGTAATATCTCACCTTGATATAGCGTTTGTGCCACAGGCCAAGCATTTAATCCGCGAATTTGCCTATCCAATTCCACAGCCGATTTTGACCAATCTAACATCGCTTCGGTTTTTTCCAGTTTATGTGCATAAGTGACTAGACTTTCATCTTGGATTTGCGCGACAACCGTTCCCGCTTCAATTTGCCCAATCACTTTTTCCAAACCAATTGCCCCCAATTGTGCTAATTTATCATGCAAATCACTGGCGGTATCGGTAGCTTGAATGGGAAGGTATTCTTTATGCAGCATATCGCCCGCATCAAGCTGTTTGATAATCTTCATAATGGTAATACCCGTTTGGGTATCCCCTGCCATTAAAGCCCGATGAATCGGCGCAGCCCCGCGCCAACGCGGTAATAATGACCCATGAATATTAATGCAGCCCAAGCGCGGTGTATCAATGACCGCTTGCGGCAAAATCAAGCCATACGCCACCACCACCATTAAATCAGCTTGCAAGGCGCGTAATTGCGCTATGTCCGCTTCTGCTTTAAAAGACTCAGGTTGATAAACAGGCACATTTTCTGCCAACGCCAAGGTTTTTATCGGTGAAGGACGTAAAGTGCGCCCTCGTCCTGCGGGACGGTCAGGTTGGGTATAAACTGCGCCAATCTCGTGACCACTTTTTAGTAAATAGTGCAACGCAGGGACGGCAAAATCGGGCGTTCCTGCAAAAATAATTTTCATAGCTATCTCTTTTTTTCCTCTATAAGCAAGGGGAATTCCCTCCTTTGCTAAAGGAGGGTTGGGGTGGATTTTAAAATGAATACCTGATAACTTGTTTGTTTCTATTTACGCTCTAAGCGATGGATTTTTTCTAATTTATGACGAATCCGTTGCCGCTTTAAGGTAGACAGATAATCAACAAACAACTTGCCCTCTAAATGATCCATTTCATGCTGAATACACACCGCCAATAGCCCTTCGGCTGCCAATTCAAACGCTTGCCCGTCTCTATTTAAGGCACTGATTTTAACAGTTTCAGCGCGATTAACATTTTCAAAAAAACCTGGCACTGACAAACAGCCTTCCTCAGATTCTTTCACCCCATTTTTTTCAATAATGACAGGATTAATCAAACACAGCGGCGCATTTTTTTCATCACTGACATCAATCACCACAATCTGCAATTGACAATTGACCTGCGTTGCCGCAAGCCCAATCCCTTTGGCTTCATACATGGTTTCCAACATATCGGCGACCAACTGTTTAATTTTCTTATCCACCTCCTTTACTTTTTCCGCTCTCTTGCGCAACCTTTCATCAGGAAACTCCAGAATTGTTAAAATTCCCACCCAAATTCTCCCTCGTTAAATGACAAATACTGGAATTCTATCTGAATTCATCTAAACTTTATATTCACAGCTTATCCAAATTGAAAATGAATCGAGTTAAAAACATGATTTTTCGACATCTTGCAGGACTGGTTATCGCGCTTTGCCTCACTAATAGCGTACAGGCACAGAGCCTAGAGATTAATCCCCAGCATCCTGAACAATACACGGTGCAAAGAAATGATACGCTGTGGGATATTGCGGCTAAATTCTTAAAATCGCCGTGGCAGTGGCCGCTGCTGTGGCAGGGTAATAGCCAAATTAAAAATCCGAATCGGATTTATCCGGGTGATACGTTGGTTTTTTCAACCGATGGCAACACGCCTAGCCTAAGCTTATCGCGTTCTCATAGTGTTCGCAGCACAGGCACAGGGCGCGAGGTAAAACTACACCCACGCATTCGTGAAACCGTATTGGATGCGGAAATAAAAGTGATTCCAACTGATGCCATTGCGCAGTTTTTAGATTCCTCGCGGGTTGTTACCGCCAATCAGTTAAGTATCGCGCCGTATCTAATCGAATTTGCCGAAGAACATTTGATTACAGGTGCTGGCAGTCGGGTTTACGTCCGCGCTATTAACAACCCGCAAACCTTAAATTATACGTTCTTTCGCCAAGGTCAACCTTATATTCGCCCAGGCACCGATCAAGTTTTAGGCTATGAAGCCATATATGTTGCCAGCGCGGTGTTAGAAAAAGAAGGTGACCCTGCCACCTTAATGATTACCAAATCTGCACAGGAGTTGCAAATTGGCGACAGATTGTTGCCAAGTTTTGATGCAGAATCCACCTTAAATTATTTTCCTAGCTCGCCTGAAACACAAATTAATGGCAATATTATCAATGTCATTGGCGGTGTGTCGCAAATTGGGCAGCACAATGTGGTGGTGATTGACCGAGGCAAAGCCGATGGCTTGAAAGTGGGCAATGTGTTGAGTATTTATCAGCAAGGGCGGGTAGTTCAAGATACGCTGGAAGTTGAAGACAGTATGACCCAAGTCAAATTACCGAATGAATTAGCAGGGCATTTGCTGATTTTTCGCCCTTTTGAATACGTCAGTTATGCGTTGGTGATGGATGCTGTGAAAAATATCCATCTCTTAGATGCTGTACAAACCCCTTAAGCCATCATTACTACTCCAACTGAGTTGACAAGGTTAAAATATTGGCTGGCTTTATTACGCACGCCTGGTTTTGGCTGTCGCTCGTTTTTAAAAATTCTCAAAACCCATCAACCTGAACAGGTTTTTCAAGCCTCTGCACAAACCTTACGCGAGTTGGGCTTAAAAGCTTCTGTCATTCAAGCCATTGAACAATTTGACTGGCACTTAATTGCCGCTGATTTAGCTTGGTTAGAGCATCCTAATAATGAGGTGATTACCTTAGAAGACCCTTGCTATCCAACCCAATTAAAAGAAACGTATGACCCGCCGCCGTTATTGTTTTTGCGCGGCAATAAACAGCTGCTTAATCGTCCGCAACTTGCCATTGTTGGCAGTCGCAATCCTTCTGCCGTTGGTAGACAAATCGCCTTTGATTTTGCCTATAGTATGGCAAATCAAGGGTTTGTTGTGACCAGTGGCATGGCATTAGGAATTGATGCAGCAAGTCACGAAGGTGCGCTAAAAGCCACAGGACAAACCATTGCAGTAGCAGGAACAGGGCTAGACCGAGTTTATCCTGCGGTGCATAAAAAGCTAGCCACTGCGATTGTTGATTCAGGCTTAATGATTTCAGAGTTTCCACCTGGCACAGCGGCAAAAGCGGAAAACTTTCCACGCCGCAATCGGATTATCAGTGGGCTTTGTCTAGGCTTATTGGTGGTGGAAGCGGCAAAAAAAAGCGGCTCGTTAATTACCGCTCGGCTAGCTTTGGAGCAGAATCGAGAAGTTTTTGCCATTCCAGGTTCTATTCAAAATCCCTTAGCGCGTGGTTGTAATGCCCTGATTCGTGAAGGTGCGACCTTAGTTGAATCTATTGATGATATTTTGCAAGAATTACCTCATTATAATCAACGCTATAGCGTAAAACCTGCCACCGCCCAGCAGACAGAACTTGATTTAGCCCAGCAGCAATTGCTCAACTTGGTGATGTTTAGCCCAACTTCGGTGGATGAATTGGTGGAACAAAGCCAGTATTCAGCGGAGGTTATTTCCTCGATGCTGTTGATACTTGAGCTGTATGGCTATGTCAGTGCTGCGCCAGGCGGTGGATATTTGCGCACGCGATAAAACGGGTTTTAACAACAGATAACTTTTTATTTTTAATGGAGAGCCATCATGTCAGACGATACTTCCAGTCAACCCCAAAAACTTTATGCCACGCAAACCTTTGACCATGTTTCTTTAGGTCGCCCGATTCGGATTACGCTTTTTTTATTGCCGCTGTTGCTCGTAGGCTTTCTAACCGCAAGTTCTGAAGCTGGATTTTTTATTGACGCTGTGTTTGCCATTGTTTGGTGGATTCTCATCTCAGGTGTGCGAGTAGTCGCGCAATGGGAACAAGGCGTGGTGTTGCAGCTGGGAAATTTTAAAGGTTTAGCTAAAGCAGGCATTGTTTACATCATTCCGTTAATAGAATATGTGCGCTTCATTGATTTACGCACGTCAGTGTTAAACATTCCTCATCAAAAAGCCATTACCCGCGACAATGTGCCAGCTGAAATTGACAGCGTGTTATTTTTCAAAGTGCTAGAGCCTGAAACTGTGGTGGTCACCATTCAAGATTACCGGTTTGCGATTGCCCAGTTTACTCAGGGCGTATTGCGGGATGTAGTGGGCAGCTTGACTTTAGACGAACTGTTATCCGAGCGTGAACAAATTCAGAGCAAAATTCGCGAAAGCGTGGATGAAAGAGCGCGGGAATGGGGGATTCAAATCGAATCGGTGCGTTTACAGGACATTGAATTGCCCGAAGATTTAAAGCGCATGATGTCGCGGCAAGCCTCGGCAGAACGGGAAAAACGCGCCACCATTACCAAATCCGAAGGCGATAAACTGGCGGCAGTGAATCTGGCAGAAGCTGCCCAAATTATGCAAAAAATGCCGCTTGCCATGCAGTTGCGGACTTTGCAAACGTTGGACAGCTTGGGCGTGAGTCCTTCAAATACGGTCATTTTATTTCCAGCAGAATTTGGTGATGTTTTATCCAGACAACAGCAGAAATCCCCTCAAAACACCTGACACATGACACGGTTAAACAGGTGTTTTTATCGTTCCCACGCTCTGCATTGGAGCGATAAATTTTGAACTCAACAAAGCAAGTTAGGGTAAAGTAATGTGATTACCGCGTTAGCAATGGCGCGGTTTTTTTGACATAAAAAATAATAATGACACGATGCTACCCATTGAAACTTTACGAAAAAACGCCGCCAAGTTTGCCAAAGAATTTGCTAAATCCCATTATGAAATGGGCGAGGCGCAAGACTTTATCCGCGATTTATGCAAAATTTTTGGCATAAGTCACCGCCGCTTTGTGTCGTTTGAAAAGCGGGTCAAGAAATTAGGCAATCAATACGGACGGATTGACGGTTTTATCCCTGGTTTATTGCTGATTGAAATGAAGTCCGCAGGAGAGGATTTAGATAAAGCTTACAGCCAAGCCAGCGAGTATTTTCACGGCTTGAAAGATGATGAATTACCGCGTTGCGTCTTGGTGAGCGATTTTCAAAATCTGCATTTGTACAATCTGGAAACGCACACCGAGCCGTTAAAAATCAAACTTTCTGAATTGCCGCAATACATTGAGCATTTGCAATTTTTAGCAGGTTACGAACAGATAGCGGTTAAAAAAGAAGAGTCTATCAATAAAGAAGCGGCTGAAAAAATGGGCGATTTGCATGATGCAATGAAAGCCACTGGCTACGAAGGCAAAGATTTAGAAACCTATTTAGTGCGGTTGTTGTTTTGTTTATTCGCCGATGATACGGGTTTGTTTGGGGAAAACGGTAAATTTTTAAATTACCTACACAATTATACTCAAGTCGATGGTTCGGATTTAGATGCAGCTTTAACGCGCCTTTTTGACGGTTTAAATAAAAATGACACTATCCGTTCAAAGATTAGAGCTTTTCCTGAGCATTTAAAACAGTTCCCTTATATCAACGGCTCTTTGTTTGAAGGCTGTATGGCGACCTGCTATTTTGATGAGCAGATGCGTAATCTTTTACTAAACTGTGCCAAGCTGGATTGGAGTGAAATCAGTCCTGCCATTTTTGGTACTCTGTTTCAAGCCATTATGCACGATGAGGGCGATACGTCGGCTAAAAATAATAAACGCCGTGAATTGGGCGCACATTACACCTCGGAACAGAATATTTTAAAACTGATTAATCCGCTGTTTATGGATGATTTGCGGGCTGAGTTTGAAAAAATTGCCATCTTAAAACAACCTAGGGTGAAAGAGGAAAAACTAGCGGCTTTTCAGCAAAAAATCGCAGCACTAAATTTTTTTGACCCTGCCTGTGGTTGCGGTAATTTTTTAATTATTGCCTATCGGGAATTGCGCTTATTGGAATTAGAAATTATTAAAGCGCGTTGGGGCGATGACCAGATTTTACAGTTGGATGTCAGCACGCTAATTTTATGTGATGTGGATAAATTTCATGGCATTGATATTGATGAAAGTGCGGTACATATTGCAACCTTGGCAATGTGGCTGGTTGACCATCAAATGAACTTAAAGGTTTTGCAGTTGGGACATTATTACAGCCGGATTCCATTGGTGAAAAAAGCCAATATTGTTAAAGCCAATGCGCTACAAATTGCTTGGGAAGCTGTTATTCAACCTGAGCAATGCAGTTTTATGATGGGAAATCCGCCGTTTGTGGGAAGCACTTTTCAAAGCAAAGAGCAGAAAAATGATTCTGAGTTAGTTTTTAAAGCTATGAATGGTGCAGGGGTTTTAGATTATGTCGCAGCTTGGCATATTAAAGCCGCACATTATATTCAAGCCAATAAAAAAATCCCCGTTGCTTTTGTTTCGACCAACAGCTTAACGCAAGGTCAACAAGTTGCCATTTTGTGGTCAGAGTTATTAAAACTAAACGTAAAGCTGTATTTTGCTCACCGCACGTTTAAATGGAGTAATGAGGGCAAAGGCGTTGCCGCTGTGCATTGTGTGATTATGGGGTTTGGTTTGCAAGCGCCAAGTAGTTATCGTTTGTTTGATTATGCGGATGATATTACAGGGGAAGGCAAAGAAATCAAAGCTAGTCGAATTAATCCGTACTTAGTAGATGCGCCCACCGTGTTGATTGATAAGCGCAGTAAACCATTAAATCAAAACACGCCAGAAATGATTTATGGTAGCAAGCCTACTGATGGGGGTAATTTACTATTATCAGAAGAAGAGGCTGACAGTATTGAAAAAAATGACAAAATTGCTGCTAAATACATTCGCCCATTTTTAGGTGCAGATGAATTTATTAACAATCTACCGCGTTATTGCTTGTGGCTAGAAAAAAGCACAGCGAGTGAGCGAAGTCACTCACCTGAAATTCAACGCCGCATGGCTAATGTAGCTCAAATACGTTCTGAAAGCACCGACAAAGAAACATTAAAAGATGCTGATACGCCATACCTTTTTCAGAAAATTCGCCAAACTGACCAACCGTATTTATTAATTCCAAGTACCTCATCTGAACTGCGAAAATATATTCCAATCGGTTTTTTACCTGCTGATGTAATTTGTAGCAACGCTAATTTTATGTTGCCTAATGCCAGTTTGTACGATTTTGGAATGCTCTGCTCAACCATGCACAATGCTTGGATGCGAGCAGTTTGTGGTCGCTTAGAAAGTCGTTATCGTTATTCAAATACGCTTGTTTATAACAATTTTGCTTTTCTTGAAAAAATCACTCCAGCAGCAAAAAATAAAATTGAATCGGCTGCACAAGCTATTTTAGACGCACGAAAAGCCGAAGAAGATTTATGTATTCAGCAAGGGCAAAAATATTCACTGGCTGCACTGTATACAACACAAAAAGCAAGTAATATGCCTATTGATTTGCTTAAAGCACACAACGAACTGGATAAAGCCGTTGATGGAGCTTACGGCTATAAAGGTACAAAAGACGATGTCAGCCGCGTGGCTTATCTTTTTGAACTGTATCAACAGCTTACCGCGCCTTTGATGGAGAATGTGCCGATTAAAAAGGGGCGAAAAACGGCTAAAAAATCGTAAAATAATGGTGCGGAGTTTTGAGATTGTTTTTAACATTGATAGTACCTAGACTCAAGTTCTGTTTGATGTTTAACCACACGATGAGCAGAAACGGGAGTTTGGGAACGAATCAATATAAAAAGAACTACTGCATCAAAAAACCGTATTGATAAATTTTCGGTTCAATTTTTTTAGACAACACTTTTAAACTGTCTTTTAACGCATTCATTAAAATCATATATTTTTCATCCTCGCTTTTATTATTCATTTTGCCAGTGTTATTTCTGCCCTGAAAATATTCGCGAATATCGTACAACGCTGCATTCTCATTACAATCGGGTTTGGAAAGGTAATATTTCCATAATTCACGTCCAGTATTAAAAACAGCTTGTGCTTCAGGTGAAAACGTTAGCGGCTCAGTATGTAGTTTTTCTTTGCCAAATACATTACCGTTACCTGATGGCTTTAATTTTCCTTTGATAAATTGGCTCATAAAATGGCTATCGAATTTTTCGGGCGAATCAACTTCATATTCAGTAAATGGAATCCAGTGATTAATCCCGTATTTAGCTTGAATATTATGGTTAAATAAGGCATAAGCTAAACAATCATTTTGAAATGATTTGTCTTTTTCCCATTTTTTATTAGGATATAAAAATTGGTCACGGTCATTGAGCCAAGTTGCTTTAATACATTTACGCACGGCAAAATACACGGCGGCCTTAATTAAATTAGATGGATTAATTAAAAACTGACCCGCTTCAGTATTATAAGGCATTACACTATGAACAATTTGAATCATATTTTGATTTTGAAAATCATTTCCTTTAAACGGAAATTTTCCAATAATTGCAGAATCATTTTTCTCAGCCCGAAACGGTTTTATCCAGTCGTTAATATAACGGTCATTGTCATAAGCAAAAAAACTTTTCTTTTCAATAAAACTTCCTTCTTTATTATAAACATCTGTAATCGTTTTTTTAAACCGCTCTTTTTTTGCAGTATCCCAAATTAAAAAGCCAATTGGAAACTCACCTTTAACATTATCAAAAGTATTAGCTGGAACAATAAAAGAATTTTTTAGTTCTGCTAAAAATGAGTTGCGAAAATCAATAAAATGCTGACCTGTTAAAATCTTTAATTTTGAAAATTCCGCAAGAATAACGCCATCTAGTTCAAAATAAATCCGTATAAAAAATTGAGCAAAAACCTCTGAATT
>JAIFMS010000004.1 GCA_020048335.1 Methylococcaceae bacterium
AATACAGTGCCGATGGTTCAACTAATTGGAATGCCGCCGCACCGACTGCAAACCAAGGCAGTAACACGGTTTATGTGCGGCAAACGGATGTTGCGGGAAATGTATCTGCTAATTCAACTGCATTGACTTTTACATATGACAATGTAGTTCCCACTGCGCTCACCGTTGCCTTAACAACCGATAGCGGTTCTAGCAATAGTGACAAAATCAGCAATAATGCCGCCTTGACCGTAACGACTACAGAAACAGGCGCGACTGTTCTATACAGTCCGACTGGCGAAGCTGACTGGAATGCCACTGCACCGACTGCAACCCAAGGCAGTAACACGGTTTATGTCCGTCAAACTGATGTCGCGGGGAATTGGTCTTGGTTGAGTTCAGTCGAATTCAAATTTACCTATGACAACGTAGCACCTACCGCAACCGTCACCACCGCGACTATTCAAAGTTCTGGCAGTGCAGTGGTGCGAAGTACCGAATTGGGAACGGCGTACTTAGTGGAATCAACACTGACTCAACCGACAACCTCAGCAGCATTAACCGCTTTAGAAACAGCCAATGATACCTCGGTCAATCAGGTTGAGATTACAGCTACTGGTACTGCTACCAATCTTGCCGCAACGGGCTTAGTCGATGGGGCTTATAATGTGTATGCTGTTGATATAGCAGGGAATTTATCCCTAGCAGCGGCTGGCATTACCCTTTCTGCGCCTGTTGTGACTCCAGTCGTTACGCCAGTTGTAACAGCACCCGTTGTTGTTGCACCTGTCGTGACAGCACCGGTTGTTGTTGAACCGATAGTCACAGCCCCGATTGTTGTACCTGTCGTCACAGTCCCTGTTGTTGAACCGGTTGTGACAGCACCAATTGTTGCGCCAACGCCTGTAGTCACCGCACCGGTTGTAGAACCAACCCCCGCGCCTGTTTATTACGACACGCCAGCCCCTGTCGTTGCGCCGGTTGTGCCAGTGATTCCAGCCACTTTTATAGCCGATGGCGTAACCGTACAGCAAACTTTCACTACCGCGTCTGGTTTGCAAGTGGGGCATTTTGTTATCCCGCCTGTTTCAGCGACTCGTGTCGAAAACCCAGCGACCCCGAATAAAACAGCCGCCGATATTTCACTCGGCACAGTCGATAAAGGCGCGGGGGTTTCTTTAGGGCTACCTGTTGGCGTGGGTTTTCAAGCCGATGGCGTGACCAGTCCGCAAACGATTAGTACGGCGGTGGGCAATCTCGGTGATGACATTAAAGCAATGATGGGCGCAGACAGTGTCGCCGTGGTTGCTGGAGTGCAATTTTTGTTCAAACCAGTGGCTGGTCAAGCATTTTTTGAACAGAAATTTGTTTTAACTAGCGACACAAAAGCTCTTGCAAATCAAACGGTTGTGATTGATGGTACGCATACCGGTTCAACATCGGTGCTGAACACTTTTGTGATTGACGCAAAAGCGTTACCCAAAGGCAGTACCGTTGAGTTAAAACACGCTGATTTCGCGGTGATTACTGGCGAAGTCACGGTTAAATTAGACCCCACGCTTAATAGTGTGCATATTGGCAGTACCCAAACCGAACAAACCGTATTCGCTTATGCCAGCGATGATACGGTGCAATTGGATAAAGGCTTACATCGTGTCCACGGCGGTTTGGATACCGATACAGTAAAACTAGCAGGAAAATCAACGGATTATGTTTTAAAACAAGACTTTGCCATGATTACTATCACGTCAAAAACCGACTCTACCGATGTGCAAACACTGGTGAATGTGGAAAAAGTGCAGTTTGCCGACCAAACCATGCCGCTGACTTATGATAGTCATATCAATGCGGTGGCAGGAACGTACAGCCAAATGTTTGGGCGACAAGGGGATGTAAACGGGGTAAACTTTTGGGCAGATGCCATTAAAAACAAAGGCTTATCGTTGGGACAAATGGCGGTAGAATTTATGCACTCCGCTGAACAACTGCAAAAAATCGGTTTTGATATTAGCAAAGCGGACATTCCCACGCAAGTTGAACAGTTTTACCTAAGCTTTTTAGGTCGTGCGTTTGATGTTGAAGGGAAAGCATTTTGGGTGGATAAAGTGACAAAAGGGGAATTAAATCTGGAAAGTTTAGCCACTACCGTGATTGAATCGGTGGAAATGCACAGCCATTATGCAGCACCGGCGCAGTGGGATTTTTTCATGTAGGATTCTAAATCCCCCTAGCCCCCTTTAAAAAAGGGGGTAAAAAGCTCCCTCCTTTGGTAAAGGAGGGCTGCTAAATCCCCCTAGCCCCCTTTAAAAAAGGGGGTAAAAAGCTCCCTCCTTTGGTAAAGGAGGGCTGGGGTGGATTTTTCAAAATAAATCCCCCCGCTTTCAGCGACCCCCTTTAGGAAAGGGGGTAAAAACAACCCTTCCCCCTTTCCTAAAGGGGGATTGAGGGGGATTTTAGAAAGGAGGACTAGGATGGATTTTTTATTCTTGCCATTCATACAGTTCTGTCAGAGAGGGGTCGCATTTACAACAACTCGTCCCACAAGCCGCTGAATCGGGGACGTTTTTTTTCACCTTACCTTTACGCATCCAAACCGCTAACATTCCACGCAACGCATCGGCATCCATCCGAAAATGAATCATTAAATCATGCAAAGTGACACGCTGTTGTTGTTTGAGATAATCGCGCAAATCGGACAAAATCATAACAAAACCTCGGGGCTGATTTTTGCAATACTTTGATGTTTACCATACAGCCATAATCCAAAAATAACGGCGATAAAACTGGTGATTAAGCCCGTTATCCATAGTAAAGAAGAAACAGGATGTTGCGGATAACGCGCAATTTGATAGAACAAGGTCGCACTCAGATAAGCTAATCCTGTTGTCCAACACACCACAAAAATCGTCCAGCCTAAGTTGGTTTCACGATAAATCGCCGCCGTTGCTGCAATACACGGTGCGTATAACAAAATAAAGAGTAAATAGGCAAATGCGCCTGCCTTGCCATCAAAACTGCGTTGCATGGCGGCGAAGGTGTTGCTATCAACCGCTTGTTCTGCTGTTACTGTGTTAATATTTAATCCCAACGGGTCCAGCACTTTATCGGCCAGCGCAGCTAAGTTTTCAGGCACAGTCGCACAAGCGGCGAGTAAAGCCGATTTTAAGGCAAATTCATCCGGTTGCGCAGGGGTGGCATTTGCCATTTGCCCATACAAGGCGTTTAACGTTCCCACCACCGCTTCTTTGGCTAACACCCCTGTAAAAATCCCCACTGTGGCAGGCCAGTTGTCTTTTTCTATCCCCAAGGGTTTGAACACAGGGGTTAAGCTGCGTCCAATATCACTTAATACCGATTTATTGCTATTTTCCTGTCCAAAACTGCCATCTGTGCCGAGTGCATTGAGAAAATTTAACACCATCACCATTGGGACAATTAATTTTCCTGCATTGCCTAAAAAAGCTTTTAATCTATCACCTGTTTTGCTCAACACGCTTTGCAAGCTGGGTAAATGATAGGCGGGTAGTTCCATAATAAACGGGCTAGCTTCCCCTTTAAATACGGTGTATCGCATAATTAACCCTGTTAAGACAGCGACAAAAATGCCAAATAAATACAAGCCAAACACTAAATTCTGTCCACCAACGGGGAAAAAAACTGCCGCAAACAGCGCGTAAACAGGCAGCCGCGCCCCGCACGACATAAAGGGATTCATTAAATTGGTTAAAATTCGGTCACGTTGATTATCTAAAGTGCGAGTTGCCATAATCGCAGGGACGTTGCAACCAAAGCCTACAATCATCGGGACAAAGGATTTGCCGGGTAAACCAATCATCCGCATGAATCTATCCATCACAAACGCGGCGCGTGACATATAGCCTGAATCTTCCAAAGCGGATAAAAATAGGAATAAAAAACCAACGATGGGGATAAAGGTCGCAACAACTTGTACACCTGCCCCCGCGCCGTTGGCAAGCAACACAATCAGCCAAGCGGGTGCAGCGGCTTGTTCAAGAAGTTGTGCAAAACCATCCACTAATAATGCCCCGACTGCTTGGTCAAAAAAGTCAATAAAGGCACTGCCAATATTAATGGTAAACATAAACATCGCATACATTACCAATAGAAAAATCGGAATCCCTAAAAAACGGTTTAGTACAATAGCATCAATTTTTTCACTGCGATGCCGACTGACTTCGTTTAATTTACACACACAATCTTGTGTTAATTGATTGACAAAGCCATAGCGGGCATCGGCGGCAAGAATGTCAATTTCATCAGCGGTTTGTGTTTCGACTTGTTGTTGCAACTGTTGAATTTGTGGATATAACGCCGCCGCCCAGCTTTTCGCTAAGGTATCGCCTTCTAAAGTGCGGATGGCTAGCCAACGCACATCACAGCCATGCTCAAGAGCAAGCGGTTGTAATAAGAGGCTGGCTTGGGTGATTGCCATTTCCAAAGGGGCGGCATAGTGAATCGGTAAACGGGGAATGGGTTGCGTTATTGCAGCGGCGTTAATCGCGGCTTTGAGAGCATCCAACCCTGCTTTACTGGATGCGGTAATCGGAATAACAGGACAGCCCAGCGTTTGTGCTAAAAAATCACAATCAATTTTGATGCCGCGTTGTTTTACCGCATCCATCATATTGAGTACCAATAACATCGGCACCCGCATTTCAATCAATTGTGAAGTCAGATACAGATTGCGCTCAATATTGGACGCATCTAAGATATTGATAATTAAGTCAGCCTGTTTTGAGGCCACATAATCCCGCGCCACTTTTTCATCTAACGACACCTCATCGTCAGCCGATTCTAAAGAATAAGTGCCAGGTAAATCGACTAATAAAATACGTTGCCCATCGAATTGGTAGTTGCCCGTTTTTTTTTCAACCGTGACACCTGACCAGTTTCCCACTTGCTGTTTTGAACCTGTTAACGCATTAAACAAAGTGGTTTTACCACAGTTAGGATTGCCCACCACACCGACTGTCAAGGCATCTGTCATTTAGGTTCTCTCAATCAACAAAGCTGCCGCTTCATCTTTGCGTAAGGTCAGGGAAAAACCGCGAATTTTTATTTCGACAGGATCGCCCATCGGGGCAAAGCGGGTAATGCTAAACGGTGTTCCGGGTGTTAATCCCATTGCTAATAAGCGTTTCCGATAGGCTTTGCCTGTTTTATCAAAGCCTGTTATTTTTCCACAATCACCCGCTCGTAAGGATTTCAATTCAATATTCATCCCATTACCATCGCTACAAAGAAAATTAGACTGTTACGATGCTATCAAGAATAATTCGCATTTGCAAATTAAATTAGGCTTTCTGTGGATTCGTAGATATTTTGATAAACCAAGTTGATGGAAAATGCAATAAGATTGAACAAGCGGCTAATGAATGAAGGGTTATGCTATCCAACAGTTTGTCAATTGGGCAGGTCAAAAAAAGCTATCTGATGACAGCAAACATAAGCAGAAATGTATGATTTATGACTCGTTCCCAAGCTCTAGCTTGGGAACTCGAAAATTACGAATTAATCACGCGATGGAAACTCGCCCACCGTGTGTATCATGTAACGCAAGCCTAGTGCTGGCGAAGCCTTTCTTAAGTCAGGTACAGCAAATGTACTTTTTCCGTCTCCACCAAACTGAGTGCCAAGAAGTGCAAACAGAGCATTATTGCCCGCGATAGATACAAGCTGCCCATCGCAAAGCAAAAGACCCCGTGGAATATAATTAAAGGGATATAGTTTAATAGCACCGATGAAATCATCCATAGTGTTCTCCAAAAAGTAAACGTGATTAAAATGGGAGTATTCTCAAATGTCTGCTTGAGAACCCAGCTTTGATAAATTCTGCTGATTATGAGGTTAAACATCAAACAGAAATTAATCCTATCATTTGTACAATTAATTAAGCAACTTTGACTCGATTCACAAACGCCTGTTTCTGCTCATCGTGTGATTAAATATTAAGCGGAGATTGAAAATAAGACAAATTGATTTATTGGCACTGAATTTGCCAGTTATCACTTGACTTAAAAATGAGTGATAAACTGGATAACAAGGTTGGCGTTTTGCAAATAAGCGGCTGCTGAATTCGATTTTAAGCTATCAATTGCCGTTACAATTTGAGAATAATTATTTTATAAAAATATCTGTTTTTGCTTGACCATTATATTTATCTGGGCTACAAAAAATTCCGCGCTATAGCATTTTTAGTCAACTTGTAGATACCGTCTTACAAAATAAAACGGGCAAATTCAGACAAACTTTTAAGCTATGCTTTATTAAATTCAATAGCAGTGATAAAGCACGATAGGATGCGCTGAACGAAGGGAGGTGCATCAACTATTGGCGAGGCGTATTCAAAAATAACCAAAGTCATTTTGATTTTGGCAAAGGCGATGATTATATTTATCAAGGGCATACGTCGTTTACCAGAATGCACAATCATCATGTATTAAAATTGAATGCGTTTCAAACGGAATTGTATA
>JAIFMS010000086.1 GCA_020048335.1 Methylococcaceae bacterium
GTAGTTCTTGAATATTCATTTGTAAACTACCATCCCCCGTGACACAAATAACGTCTTTTTTATTATTTGCAAAACACGCTCCAATTGCCGCAGGTAAATCATAACCCATTGAAGCAGTGCCTGAGTTCATTAACATACGTTGTTTGCCATAAACTTTTAAACATTGATAAGCAGAAACACACGCTGTACCATTGCCTAAAATATAAATCATTTCAGAGGAAGTTAATTGAGAGAGCGTATCAAAAAAACAATAGGAGTCAACGTAATCGGTCACTTCTTTTCGGCTGTTAATTAAATTTGGATAGCGTTTTTTATAGCGATGACATTGGATTAACCAATCAGGATAGTGTGTGGAAAGGGGGGTATTTGATAAAGCTTGAATAAAGGCTTTTGCATCGGCTTGAATTTTAATCGCAATGTTTAAAGTGTGTTTGTTTAATTCATTATCATCAATATCAACACTAATTATTTTAGCGGCTCTGGCAAAATATTCCCAATTGTAACTGATTGCTCGAATATTTAATCTTGCCCCAATGCTAAGAATTAAATCACTATTTTGTACAATAAAATTTGCCGCACGTTGCCCTATTGTGCCATAGCGTCCAAAGTAATAAGGATTGTCTTCTTTGAGAATATCGCATCTAGCAAAGGTTGCAATCACAGGAATTGCCAATTTTTCCACTAAGTCTAAAAAATCGCTATTGGCATCGCTTAAGGTAATGCCATTGCCTGCAATAATCACAGGACGCTGTGCATTTTTTAATGCCGTAATGACGTGCGCTATTTTATTATCATATTGCGGGATAGATTGTGGAATAAATGAAATTAGCTCAGTTTCATCAATTAATGCCCCTTGAATATCCAGCGGAATATCCAGCCAAACAGGCCCTGGTCTGCCTGTTTTTGCTAAATGAATGGCTTTTTGTAAATGGTATTTGATGTTATTTTTGTCCGTGACCATTTCAGCAAACTTAGTAATTGGTTTGACAATATCCACGATATTGATTTCTTGATCACCCAATTGTCGCAATTGTAATTCAGGCTGACTGGCAATAGTGGTCATAAATTTAACTTGTCCTGAAATAATCAACATCGGAATAGAATCTGTCCACGCCCCTAAGACCCCTGTTATCGCATTCGTTCCTCCTGGCCCTGTGGTGACAACGGCAACGCCAATTTTATTGCTCACCCGTGCATAGCCTTCCGCCGCCATCGCACAGGCTTGCTCATGGTGGTTACAAACATAGGTTAAACGTTTTTCTTTGCCAATTGAATCAATCAGGTGCATATTGCCACCGCCTGAAACTAAAAAAATCGTTTTCGCTATTTCGTGCTGAGTCGCCAAAAAATGGGCAATAAAATCACTGACTTTAATCATGCTTTAAGAGTAAAAATAAGGGCTAAAAAGGTTGGGTAATCTATTTTAATTTAACACGGTTTAAGCGGATTACGGATAACCCAATAGTCTAAAAGGGGAAAATAGTATCACTTATTGTCAGATGACAACATCAAATATGCAGAGGAATTTAAAACCAATACTGCCCTCATCGCATTGGCGTAAGGACTAAGCTAAACTGAAGAAGTTGTGCGCGAGCTAGAAATGACACTGTAAGACACACCAGTCGTTGGATTGAATAAACCCAACGCTGTGTAAGATAAAAGTTTATTTCAGCGATTGTGTGTCAATAGGCGGAAATAAAGTATCGCAATTTTTTTATTCTGAAGACAAAATTAATTAAATTCCTGTATTTTTCGAGTTAAGGTATTGCGTCCATAACCTAATAAAGTCGCCGCTTCATGCCGCTTACCTACGGTATACTCCAATGCCGTAGTAATCAAAATATTTTCCACCACCGCAATGGTTTGTTTGGCAATTTCTTTATTACCCGCAATCAATTGTTTGGCAATATTATTTCGTAATAAAGTCTGCCAATCGGTTTTATGGGGTATCTCGGCGGTTTCTGAAGGGGTATTGAGCAATTCAGGCGGCAAATCATCTAAATAAATTTCACGACCCGATGCCATCACCGTTAGCCAGCGACAAGTATTTTCCAATTGCCGCACATTACCCGGCCAAGGCAGTGACATCAAAAAAGTTTCCGTTTCAGGTTTTAGCACTTTCATTTCGGTGTTCAATTCGATAGCGGCTTGGGTTAAAAAATGCCGCATCAATAAGCCTATATCCTGACTACGTTCAGAAAGGCGTGGAATATGAATCCGAATCACATTCAGGCGATGAAATAAATCTTCGCGAAACCGTCCCTCGCTGACCAAATTTTCCAAATTTTGGTGGGTCGCGGCGATAATTCGCACATCCACTTTTACCGACGACATGGCACCGACAGGATAATATTCACCATCAGCTAACACACGCAATAAACGGGTTTGCAATTCAGCAGGCATATCGCCAATTTCATCTAAAAATAGTGTCCCTTTATCCGCTTGCTCAAAACGTCCTGCTCGACGGCTTTGCGCCCCTGTAAACGCGCCTTTTTCATGCCCAAATAATTCGGACTCCATTAAGTCTTTCGGAATCGCTGCCATATTTAAGGCAATAAAAGGTTTATTGGCGCGAGGACTGTGGCGATGTAAAGCTTTGGCAACCAATTCTTTGCCCGTGCCAGACTCGCCATTAATCAAAACGGTAATATGCGAACGGGCAAGTCGCCCAATAGCCCGAAAAACTTCCTGCATTGCAGGTGCTGCACCAATAATTTCAGGGGTTTGTTCAACTTGCTCGCAGCTTTCAGATGCGTGCTGATTATTTTGCTGCCGACTGTGAATACACGCCCGCTGTACAATATCAATCACTTCTTTAATATCAAACGGTTTGGGTAAATATTCAAACGCCCCGCTATGAAACGCCGATACCGCACTTTCTAAATCCGAATGGGCGGTCATCACAATAATCGGCAATGTCGGATAGGATTGATGGACTTTTTCTAACAAGGTTAAACCGTCCATTTCAGGCATCCGAATATCGGTCAACAGTGCGTCAGGCACATCGGTTTGCAAGGCTTCCAATAAGGCTTTTGCATTGGAAAAACTCCGACTATCAATGGCGGCTTTTTTTAGGGCTTTGTCCAACACCCAGCGAATTGATTTATCATCATCAATAATCCAAACTTTATTCACACTGGTTTGCATGATTAACCCTCCAAGGGTAAATAAATAGAAAAAACCGTCTTGCCCAGTTCACTGCTGCATTCAATTAAGCCGTTGTGCTGATTAATCAACGCTTGCGCGATAGACAAGCCCAGCCCTGTTCCTTCGGCGCGTCCTGTCACCATCGGATAAAAAATCTGCCCAATCATGTCAGGTTCAATTCCAATCCCGTTATCAATAATATCTATTTTAATCAATAGCCTATACAGTTTTCGCCCAATCGTCATTTGCCTGTGAATACGGGTTTTTAATAAAATTTTGCCTTCCACTAAATCAATTGCCTGTACTGCATTGCGAACAATATTGAGTAACGCTTGAATCAGTTGATTATTATCGGCTAATAAATCAGGAATACTGGGGTCATAATCACATTCAATTTTGATATTGCCATTGGCTTCTGCGATAACCAATTGCCGCACCCGCTCTACCACTTGATGAATATTCAGCCAACTTTTTTGTGGCAGCTTATTAGGACCCAACATTTTGTCCATCAAATCTTTTAGCCGGTCGGCTTCGGCAATAATAATCTTCGTGTATTCTTTTAATTCCAAATCGGTTAATTCTAAATCGAGCAGTTGTGCCGCACCCCGCAAGCCACCGAGCGGATTTTTAATTTCATGCGCCAGCCCACGCACCAACATCCGACTAATTTGATGCTGGCTGGAAAGCTGTTCTTCTTTGGTAATCCACAAATGACGGTCAACTTGTTGCAGCTCAACTAAAAGACCGCTGCATTGGTTGCCTTCCAAAAGCGGCGTGATGCTGCAATTGATGGTTAAAGTATGATTTAGACGTTCTAAATTGAGTTCTCTGCCCGTTAAGGGTTCACAGCCATCGAGCGATTGCTGCAAGTTATTTAGCAACACGGGAGCTGATTTAAAAATAATCTCTGCTGACCGACCCAGCAAGTGTTTCGCGCTATCGGCGAATAGCACCTCGCCTGAGGTATTGATATAGGTCAGAGTTAACTGTGGATTAAAGACTAAAATGGCTTCTTTTAAATGGTCGGTTATTTTTTTGTGCATAGGTAAACTGAAAAACGAATAAGGGAATGATAAAATCCAAGCAAATACTAGACCAACACGCATTATGGTAAAAACTGCACAGAAAAAGGCGGTAATGCTTTATTAGGGTGCATTAAAAAAGGAATGTCTCACCTTTTTGGTGCAATGTGGCTTAGATTATTTTTGCTCCATTGAAGACACTGATTTTAAAAAGCACAACTCGCGCTTTATAATACAAAATTCTTCTTTTACATAACCTGCCTAGATGGATTACTTTCCTATTTTTGTGAACTTAAAACAGCAGCCGTGCTTGGTTGTGGGTGCGGGTGAAATAGCTGCGCGAAAAATTGCTTTATTAGCCAAAGCAGGGGCAACGATTAGCGTTATTGCAGAAACTATCAGTGAGACCGTTGCAGCAATGCAAGCGAGTCACAGGCTAATTTTGCAACAAAAATCCTTTGCTGCCAGTGATGTGCTGGGGTTTCGTTTGGTTGTCTCAGCAACGGATAATTTGCAAACCAATCAAGCCGTGGCAAAGGCGGCAACCGCGCATGCGATTTTGGTTAATGTGGTTGATAATCCTGCGTTATGTAGCTTTATTTTTCCTGCCATCATTGACCGCTCACCCATTGTAGCGGCGGTTTCATCAGGGGGCGCGTCGCCGGTTTTAGCCCGCTTATTACGCGCCAAAATGGAAAGTATTATTCCTGCTTCGTTTGGCGCATTGGCACAATTGGCAGAAAAATTTAGAGCGGCGGTTAAACTCAAGCTACACAGTTCAGCGCAACGGCGGATTTTTTGGGAACAAGTGTTACAAGGCAGTATTGCTGAATTGGTGTTTGCAGGAAAAATAAATGCCGCCGAGCAGCAATTGCAACAGATTTTGGATGCCACTGAAAATACACCGCCACAAGGTGAGGTTTATCTTGTCGGCGCAGGGCCTGGTGACCCCGATTTATTAACCTTTAAAGCCTTACGCTTGATGCAGCAGGCGGACGTGGTGGTTTATGACCATTTAGTTTCCGCGCAAGTATTGGAACTGGTGCGGCGTGATGCAGAAAAAATTTATGTTGGCAAACAGCGTAGCCAGCATAGTTTGCCGCAAGAATCCATTAATGAACTGTTAGCTTCACTGGCAAAAGCTGGGAAACGGGTGGTGCGGTTAAAAGGTGGCGATCCGTTTATTTTTGGACGCGGTGGCGAAGAAATACAGACTTTAATGGCACAAGGGATTGCTTTTCAAGTTGTCCCAGGAATTACGGCGGCTTCAGGCTGTGCCAGTTATGCGGGAATTCCTCTCACGCACCGTGACCATGCGCAATCGTGTACTTTTGTCACGGGGCATTTAAAAGACAATTCAGTTAATTTAAATTGGCAACAACTGGCGTGTCCACAGCAAACACTCGTTATCTATATGGGGTTGCTGGGATTAGAAAAAATCTGTGCCGCATTAATTGCGCACGGCAGCCCTGCTGATTTGCCTGTTGCCGTGATTCAGCAAGGCACGACGGCTAACCAGCGCGTTATTATTGGCACGTTAACCACCTTGCCTGAAAAAATTGCCCATCAAACTATAAAGCCACCTACCTTGATTATTATTGGCACAGTCGTCAATTTACATTCTCAACTAAACTGGTTTAACTCCAGTGTTTAAGTTGCCGCAAATTTTGATTAAATGCCATAAAAGTGCAGTGTTTTGATAAAAAAGCATTGAGTTTTTACCTTAAAAACTCTATCCTTTGCAGGTTTAATTTTTAACGCAAGCTAAGTTTTTTAAAGACTAAAAAATTGTGTTTGTCATCACTATAAGAGGAAGAATTATGAGAAAACTATTAGTTGCCACAACAGGTTTGGCGATTGCAGCATTAAGCGGTCAAGCATTAGCAGCAGGTTCTGCAACCCACCACATTGAAGTGGGTAAGAAAGTTTACGAGCGGGCTTTTGGTCGTGGTTGTGGTGCTTGCCATGACATTTCGTCTAACCCACAATTGGTAAAATTAATTGATGCGGGAAAATTGAGCCGGGAAAAATTTGGTAAAGTCATAAAAGAAGGTCAAGGCAGTATGCCAAAAGCGATTGACCAAATTATGGAATTAGCCCCGGTTAAAACGGCGAATTTTGATTCTGACCCTGTAAAAGCCCAAGAAATTGCGATTGATGCGGTGTACGAATACTTAAAAAGCTTAAAATAAGCTTTTTTGTTGCTGTAAAAGAAACCGCTTTATCTTTTGGGTAAAGCGGTTTTTTGTTGCTTAACGAGAAAACACCGCCCTGCAATGCGAGTCTGGTTTGTCAAACCCTAGCGTGTCGAGTTCGGTTTGTTGATGTAAAAAACCTTCAATTGGAGCAACTGCCACCAAAGAACGCGGCGCAGCGAGTAATACTGGCTGGCGCAGTTGACCATTCCAAGGACGAAAAGACAAGGGTGTGCCTTTATAGCCTTGCAAAGCAAATTGCGGACTGAGCAAATAATGTTTAATGGTTGCCAGTTGATTAGAATGAGTGCGCACCGCCGCTTCACCTAATGCGCGTACCGCTAAATACGCACCATAATCTTGCTCTTCCATTTTTCTACCCGCTTGGGCTAAAAAGCGATTTTGAATTTGAATTGCCCCCCATTGTTCATGGGTTTTATGCCAAGCCGTGGCAATTAAACCTTGTGTGCCAATCACTGGTCGTGGAATCCATGTGCGGTAATCAAAATATTCACCAAACAGCCCTTGTTCATCAGCCACCACTAACACATCATAATCCACCCCTTGGGTAAAAACCCGCACCGCCGCTTGTTCTGTCCCGCGCGTATCAAAGGTATGTTGCCAGCGTTTTTCTGCCACAATTTTCATGCCAAACCGCTTTGCTGCCCGCTTAATTGCTTGCGCATAAAAATTATCCTCAGGGGTTGCGCCTATCACTAAAAACCAGTTAGTCCAACGATTTTTCATCATAAACTGTGCCAACGCATCAGCTCGCATCGCTCGGCTGGGCAATAAATGTAAAACATTAGCGCGGCATTGTGCATTGCGCAGTGCGTCATCGGTGGTTGCCACATCCAGCAACAATTTTTGCTGGGCTTGAGGTAAATCAGCCAGTTGATTTAAGGCTTGCGCAGGTAAATTGACCAGCACAAACGCGGTATCGGCACTGATTTTTTGGAAGGCTTGCACAAGATTGGCTTTTAGCGGGACAATAATTGTCTCTAAGCGGTAATTTTGTTGCAAAAACTGCCCCGTGGTATTGTTATCATCAATAGCCAATTGCGCACCTGGCAATCCTTTATTAGCAATAAAAGCATCAAGATTGGATAATGCCGCAGGAACGGCTTGTTCTTGGGTAAAATAGACAATTTTTATCAGTTGGGCTGTTTTTTGAGCTTTACTTTCAACCACTGCCTTGGCTGCTGTTTTAAGCACCGCCTTTGCAGCAATAGCTGGTGGTGATAAAACGAACAAACTGATTAACCCACTACAAAGCACACTTCTTAAACTGGTTTTCATTGTCAATGACTCAATTTATAATTTAATTTCAATTTTAGAGGATTTTAAGAAAAAATGCCCCTTTCTTACCGTGACGAGTTGCTTTACCAATAAAAGATAAACATTGATTCATGCTGGAGCGATTAACTGTTATGTCCGATTTACCCCCTATTCAACACAAAGAATTTCATTTATCTATTCCAGATATTGATGACAGTCATTTGTTTGATGACAAAATTTTTGATATTAACGGCGATTTTGCAAAAAACAAACGCAAAACAGTGCGCTATGTTCGCAAGGATATTAGTGCTTTTATTAGTCAGGCCGATATTTTTGGCACTTACAGCTTATTTAGTCACAGTCGCTCCATTCGGGTGCGGCTCCTTGATATTAGCTGCAAAGGGGGATTAATTGCCTCGCCTAAGAAATTGAATAGTAACAGAAGTTTTCGCCTCACACTGGTTTTTAATAGTAATAGAAAGTTTGAAATTTCCGCTAAAATTGTGCGTGAGTTAATCCGAAATCGCAGTTTTTATGGATTAAAATTTGATAGTGTCAATAATGAACTGGGCGATTATTTACTAGAATCAGAAATCCAATGGAATACCCGCTAAATTTTCATAGTAGCTTAGTTAAATCGCCGACTAAAATTAGGTGATATAACCTATTTTTTGCTACATAAGAATGAATGTCCTGTATAAAAAGTTGATTTAAAAGAGTATTTTAAATTGGCATATTATCTGCTTATTCCCCCTCTGTACAACGTTGTATCTTTAATACAACAAGCGCAAGTACCTACGCAAAAGCCAATTAACTTTCAACACACACCCCGCTGGATTGTGTTAACAACGAAAGGTTACATTAAGTTCGTGCTGTTACTTATCACGCTGTGCTGTTGTTTCTCAAGTTACCGCTTAAAACAATAAACTGACATTTTATCTAGCTGACCGTGTGGTCATTTTTGCATACCCCAATGGTTTTGTCTCCTCAGAAAAACAGTAAGGTAAAACAAGTGGTTAGATAAATTTTGTCTGGCTTGAAACATTCAATTTATTTTATTAGCAAGATAAAGACAGCTTAAGTTGTGCCTAAATCTTACAAAAATCAGGAGTTTTTATGCTTATTAGCCCCCCTTTTAAATTAAGCTGCATCTCGTTGGCTTTGTTATTTGGCAATGCCATTACTGTACAAGCTGCCAGTGAAGCTGATGTAACAACGTTAGAAACTATCGATGTCGTTGACACGGCACAGTCTAAAGAGAATAAGCGCGATTATGCGGCGAAAAATAGTTCAGGTGGTACTAAAACAGATACGCCAATTATGGAAACCCCGCAGTCAATTCAGGTGATTAAACGCTCTTTGCTGGATGACCAACAAGCCGTAACCACCACCGAAAGTTTGCGCAATGTCAGCGGTGTTGTGCCGACCAATACCGTGTTTACTCCCTCAAGTGACACTTCGACCCGCATTCGTGGTTTTGGTGCCGAACAACTGCTTGATGGCTTTTCCCAGTATTACAATCCAGGAGACCGACAAAGTACGGTCAATATTGAAAGCCTTGAAGTATTGAAAGGCACAAATGGGGTTCTTTACAGTGGGGGTTCTGGCTCACCTGTCGGTGGGGTAATCAACACCGTTTCCAAATTGCCGCATTCGACTGCCGTGCGTGAAATAGGCTTTAAAGTAGGAAGTTACGATTTTTACCAGCCGTATGTGGATATTAATCAACCCATCAATAAAAATATTTTATTCCGTTTTACAGGGGAATATACCAACAGTGGCAGTTATTTTGATAATGTCAAAACAGAGCGTTACAACATCAATCCGACCTTAACGTTTACCAATAACGATTCAACAACGTTTACATTGCAAGGTAAATTGTCGCGTTGGAGTCAGCCTGAATATCAAGGGTTACCCGCCACAGGAACCATTACAGGCAAATTTACCATTCCGCGAACCGCTTATCTTGGCCCAACCGATACACCCGATAGTAAAAGTGAATTTAATGGCGTGTGGGCGACACTGGATCATAAATTCAACAAAACATGGTCGGTCAACCTGAAAGCCCGTTATGCAAACTCATCGTTTAATGAAAAAGTACAATCTATTGCAGGCGCGGACGGATTTGCCGCCGATAAACCTTTTATGGGTAACTCATGGGGTTTGTACAATGCAGCGTTGTCACAAAAACAGGATGAGTTGAGTTTTTTAGGCAATGCCACAGCAAAGTTTGATTGGGCGTTTACTAAAAACACTTTGTTAATTGGAGCAGACTATAGCGGACTTGAAGATAAAGGCTATATGGATGTCAATATGGGTGCGATGATGATGGGGGCGGGGATGGTTGATTTAAGTAAACCCGTACCGATAACCTTTCCAGCTTACGGCTCTGCGGGTAAAGCTGTTGACAATATGTTCGTCAACAACACTACTTACGGGGGTTATGTTCAATTACAAAGCACTATCTATGATAAATTGCATTTATTAACCAGTGTCAGGGTCGGTCATGTGGGTATTGCGTATAAAAATGCAACCAATGGTTTGGATAGTAATGGTGGTAAAACCCGCTTTTTACCGCGTGTCGGGGCTGTTTTTGATATAACCAAAGAATACGCTTTATTTGTCAACTACAGTGAAGGGATGCGAGGTCAGCCTTTTGTCAATTTCGTTGGTGCGCCAATGCCTGAAGAATCCACAACCTTTGAAGGCGGGTTAAAGTTTGATATTGCCAATCAACTGTCAGGACAAATTGCAGGGTATCAAATTGAGCGAAGCAACGTGGCCGTTCTTGATCCTGCGGATTTAAAACGTCGTTCAAAAGCGGCAGGACAACAGCGTTCGCGCGGTATTGAAACCGACTTGACTTGGAAAGCAAGCGAGGCGTTAAGTGTGCTTGCCAACTATGCACACACCGATGTTCGATTTACGGACAGTTTAGCAGGCGTACCTGCAAACAATCGTGTACCCTTAGTTCCTGAAGATTCAGGCAGACTTTGGATTAATTATCGCTTTCAACAACCGATGCTGAAAGGCTTAAGTATTGGCGGCGGTGTTTATGCACAAGGGAAAGCGTATTTATCAAACAATAATCAGTTCAGAGTCGGTGGCTATCATACGTTTGATGCCAGTGTTGCCTATGAGTATAAAAACTTTAGAGTGGCAACAACGGTAAAAAACCTCAGCAATGAACGTTATTACCAAGCCTATAATTTTTTTGGTGGGCGTGTTGTTCCGTCAGAAGGCCCATCGGCTTATGCAACTTTTTCAGCCAAGTTTTAAATTAAGGAGCAAAAATGAAACGCCGTCAATTTACTCAACTTGCCTTTTTAGGCGGACTCGGGGCTTTTTTATCAAGCGGTCAAACAGGGGCTAAAGAAAACAGTTTGACTCATTTTTTAACAAAAGAAGAAGCGCAAATGCAGTCGCAGCAAGCGCATAAAGCATTTGCGGATCTTAAAGAAGACGGCTTTAAAATGATGGGGCAGGAGCATATCGTTATGCTGTTATACCCTGGGTTTGCCTCATTAGATTTAGTAGGGCCTCAATATCTATTTGCCTCTATGATGGGCGTGACGCTTTATTTAATTTCGGCTGAAAATGATTTAAACCCTATCACCAGCAGCGATGGCTTAACGATTGTTCCCACCCATACCGCAGACCAATGTCCCAAGGAACTTGATGTTTTTTTTGTGCCAGGGGGGGCAGATGGAACTTTAAAAGCGATGCAAAATCCGCGCTTAATTAAATTGATTGCCGAAAAAGCCGCCACTGCTAAATACATCACTAGCGTTTGTACGGGCAGTTTGTTGTTAGGCAAAGCGGGTTTTTTGAAAGGAAAAAAAGCCACGTCGCATTGGACAACAATGGAAATATTACCTGAGTTTGGCGCAATTCCTGTAAAACAACGTGTGGTCTGGGATGGACGATTGGTTACGGGCGGCGGAGTAACGGCAGGGGTTGATTTTGGCTTGGAAATCATTGCCGCGTTGCGTGGAAAAAGCTATGCACAGGCTGTGCAGCTTGAGGTTGAATATGACCCCGCGCCACCTTTTAATTCAGGTTCACCTGAAAAAGCAACCCCTTTTATCAAAAGTAGTATTCAAGGTTTTTTTGCACCATTGGTGCAAAAGTTTAGAGCTTCGATTTAACTTTATTAATCTTGGCTGTTGTTTTTTTAAGGTAGCCACGCCGTTAGCATTTCCAATTGATCGTAACGACTTAAGTCCAATTGCAGGGGTGTAATCGAAACATACCCTGTTTTAATCGCATAAAAATCCGTACCCACTCCCGCATCCTGCTCACTTCCCGGTGGACCTACCCAATAAAGGGTACGTCCGCGCGGGTCTTGGGCTTTAATCACAGGTTCTGATTTATGGCGTTGTCCTAAGCGGGTAGCTTGATAGCCTTTTAACTGTGCCAATGGAATATCAGGCACATTCACATTGAGTAACGTATCTTTCGGAAGCGGATTTTTTACGATAGTTTGCATTAATGTCACCGCCACATGAGCGGCTGTGGCAAAATGCTGTGGGTCAGAGCTAGCCAGTGAAATAGCCATTGCAGGTAGCCCTAAAAATCGCCCTTCCGTCGCGGCGGCAACCGTACCTGAATACAGAACATCATCGCCTAAATTTGCCCCGTGATTAATCCCCGCAATGACCATATCAGGCTCGTGTTCGAGTAAGCCCGTAATTGCCAAATGCACACAATCTGTGGGTGTGCCATCAACACGCACAAAGCCATTTTCTCCCGTGTGGGTACGCAAAGGCAGTTCAATCGTTAAAGAATTGCTTGCCGCACTGCGATTTCTATCAGGGGCAACAACGTGAATAGTGGCGTGTTCGGCTAAAGCACTCGCTAAGGTCAGTAAGCCTTGTGCTAAATAGCCATCGTCATTACTTAATAAAATCCGCATTACATTAGCCCTGAATTTAAAAAAACTATAAAATTGCCCAATTCTAGCAAAAAAACTTATAAGCCATCGTCACCGTGAAGAAAAAAAAACTTTCGACAGAAGACTTGCTGTTATTTCGTGAAACTATCGGTGCTGTCAAGCGTATCGAATCCACGTCAATTTTATTGTGTGCCGATAAAAAGCCCAAACCCGTGCCGCGAGAAAAACAGCCTGATTTAGCTGAAAAATTACATCAAACGCATAATGCCTGTAATAATTTATCGGCTGAAGACACGCTGAGTTTTTTGTCACCTGGTTTGGCAAAAAATGTGTTAAAACGCTTGCGCCAAGGTTATTACGGTGCGGATGGACAATTGGATTTGCATGGTTTAACCAGTACACAAGCAAAACAACAATTGCTGCATTTTTTGCATTATTGTGTCGAAGATGGTTGCCGTTGTGTACACATTATTCATGGCAAAGGCTACCGCTCCGAAAACAGTCATCCTGTTTTAAAAAACAATTTAAATCAATGGCTTAGGCAACATCGGGATGTACAGGCTTTTTGTTCAGCCTCGGCAAAAGACGGGGGAGCGGGTGCGGTATTGGTGTTGTTACATTTAGCAGAAAAGTATGCAGATTAAAAGAATCTTGCAGGGACATACGGCGGTGTCCCTGCACAGAGTTAAGCTGTTTTTTTAATTAGCCTCAACCTTCCCAAAACCGATTGCATCAACAATAAAACTTTTGCCACAGCGGTTATTAAAACTCTCTGGTGCTTGTTGAATCAACGTTGTTAATGCAGCTTTTTCTGGAATCTCTCTAGGCAAGTTAATAAACACATCAACTAACCGACCTTGTTTATCACAGCCTAAACTTAAGCGTTTGCTGGCATTTTTGCCGAACGACTTGTCCACCACGTTTAAAAATTCAGTGGTTGTGACGGTTTTGGCAATATTTTTCTGCATAAATTGGGCAATCCCGTTAGCGTTAAACTCTTTGACTAACCGCACCGCTGTGTCAAAATAATGGTCAGCATCCCACGCGGTTTGACAAGTGCCATGTTTGTACCATTCATGACGGTCTAAACAACTGCCCTCTGCCACACTGGGCATAATTTCCCCCAACCGTTGTACTGTGTCAGGTTTCATCGGAATTGGCGCGTAATCACAAAAAGATTTCACTTGCTGCTTGTATTGACCGCATAAACCATAATTTGCCCCGCAGTCCTGTTTATTTGGCCACAAGCCATGCAAAGTAAAATTAGATGCCTGATAAACTTTGCTGTCGGTGATTTTACATTCCGGTTTACCCTGATGCGTTTCGCAAAACGCCGGCTGCCAACTCACCGCCAATTTATAACTGTCTTCTTTATTGGGTAATTGGCAACTGGGGTCAACTTCACCATTGTTGGGTCGTGCCACTGCCGTTTGTGAAATACACGCCAGACTTAAAAGTCCAGCCACTAAGTACCGTTTATTTTTTTTCATTCTCAATCTTCCTCTAATGCTGTAACTTATTGTTTTAAAAAATAAAAGTCGGATAAGTATTTTTACCCACCTTTGTCTATTTGTTACATACCGACACTTTCTAAATAATCTGCAATAACGCCCACTGCTTTATTGGTATTTCCCTGTTGACAACCTTCCGCCGTATGCCCTATCACAACTGCACTTTTGGATTTTTGTATCGTTATTGCGCCATGATCTTTCTTTTTTGCAAAAGCGACTTTGCCATCCTCACGCAAAAATTGATATTTCACACCTTCTAAAACAATCCCATTTGCCTGCGCTGAACTAAAATCGCCTGATTTCATCATTTGCGCAATTTTTTGCCCTTCCGCAAGTGATAATTGAATACCTCGCGGATGATTCGGCAAAGTCCACGCCGCACCACTATCCAGCGAAATAATAGCCGCTTTATCACAATGTGCTTTTCCTGTGGCATCATTTGATTGAGCGCACAAATTATCTAAATAACTGTCCCAAGACATTTAAACCTCCCATTTTGCCGCTTAAATTTAGAGTTTAAACTTCTCAATGCGGCGTATCCATTGAAAAGCCAGTAAGCCTAGCAAAGCTCCGCTGGAACATTGAGTTAGGCTTGGTTGTTAAATAAGGTGTTGTTTTGTTGGGGTTCGTACCTCACCTCAACCTACCGCGCTGCGCATTTATCTCGTTCCCAAACTCTAGTTTGGGAACGCATATTACTCAAGCTCAGCTTGATGAGTAAATGCCCCCAAGCAGAGCTTGAAGGTAGGCATTCCCAAGCCGGAGCTTGGGAACGAGAAAAAGTTCGCGTAGCTTTGGAGTAAGGAAGAGAGTGTGTGAGAATGTTGGGGTTCGCAAGCTCACCCCAACGTACGCGGTTAAAGATACAAAAAAAGACAAACTACCATCGCTTGTCTGGATTATCAACGTTTTAATTTAGGTGTTGAAAAAATGACTAATGATTAAGGACGCACTCTAACTTCTAACAACC
>JAIFMS010000022.1 GCA_020048335.1 Methylococcaceae bacterium
CACTCTGGCAAAAAGTGTGGTATGAAAGCTATCCCAAACCTGATTATATTTGGCAATCCTCTTCGGCAAGCAATGATTTTGAGCCGAAAATGAGCCTTACGCCGTTAGTATTTGGTACTTTAAAAGCCGCTTTTTATGCAATGTTAATGGCAACACCGTTGTCCTTAATGGGGGCCATTTACACTGCCTATTTTATGCACCCTACGATGCGCCGTTATGTAAAACCGGGGATTGAATTAATGGGCGCGTTGCCAACGGTCATTTTGGGGTTTTTAGCAGGTTTATGGCTGGCACCGCTTATCGAATTACATTTAGCAGGCTTGTTTTCAGTCTTAATGGTCATGCCGTTAACCGTAATTATTTTTGCTTATGGCTGGCAATTTATCCCCAAAGAAACCCGCCAGAAACTCACCGAAGGTTGGGATGCACTGATTTTAATTCCCGTGATTTTGTTTGGTGCGTGGTTAGCTATTGCTATCAGCACCCCAATCGAAGCCGTATTTTTTAACGGTAATTTACGGGTTTGGTTCAATAGCGAATTTGGCATTGGTTATGACCAACGTAATGCTTTAATTGTCGGTTTAGCGATGGGATTTGCCGTGGTTCCCACTATTTTTTCCATTGCAGAAGATGCCATATTTAGTGTGCCTAAACATTTGACTATCGGTTCATTAGCCCTCGGTGCAACACCTTGGCAAACAATGGTGCGTGTGGTGTTACTGACCGCAAGTCCTGGGATTTTTTCTGCCATTATGATAGGACTGGGAAGAGCCATTGGCGAAACCATGATTGTGTTAATGGCAACAGGCAACACGCCCGTGATGGATTTGAGTGTGTTTCAAGGGATGCGTACCCTTTCTGCCAATATTGGGGTGGAAATGCCCGAGTCGGAAGTTGATAGCACTCATTATCGGGTGTTGTTTTTAGCCGCCTTAGTGTTATTTACCTTTACCTTTTTTTTCAACACGTTCGCTGAAATCATTCGGCAGCGTCTCCGTCAAAAATATAGCTCATTATGATTAAACTATGGTTTAAAAGCGGCGAGCCGTGGGTCTGGCTGAACGCCGCCGCCGTGAGTACCTGTCTTATCTTAGTTGTCGGCTTGCTTAGTTTGGTGGCTGTGCGTGGTTTGGGACATTTTTGGCCCGCTCAAGTCGTAGAATATCGCTATCAAGATGGCGCACAACCCAGCACAATTGTGGGTGAAATTGTCGATACCACCGTGTTATCGGCACAACAAGCCAAAGATTCACAGTATAAAATCACCGATGGCAGCGGCAGTTTGATTCAAAAACTGATTAAAACAGGCAATCGTGATACCACAGGCTTAGACTTTCGCTGGATAGAAGCACAAAAAATTAAACAAACTACTTATCCTGTTGATATGACAGTGATTGAGCGGCGCGAATGGGGGAATTTTTACGGTCACATTGTCGCTGTCAAAGAACAAAGCAAGGTGATTGCCAGTGGGTCACAAGCAGAACAAGTCGCTCAACAAAAATTGACCGAAGCTTTAACTATTTTTGCGCAAATTGAAACCATGCAGCAAAGTGAAGTAGGGGCAATTAACTATGGTTTGGAGCAGTTGCGCTTAAAGCAAAAAGGCTTGCAGCTAAAAAATCAGTGGAACGCCGCAACGCAGCAGCAATTTGCCAAACAGCAGGCAGACTATGAAAGCCGTTATGCACAATTGCAAATCACTTTGAAGCAATTGTACGAGAAAATCGCCTTAAACAGTCTGGTTGCAAAAGAAGCCAGTGGTAATGAACTTGAAATTCCTTTGGCAAAAGTAGTGCGGCTGTATCAACCCAACGCCATGTCTGTTTGGGAAAAAATGCAACATTATGTGGAAAAAGTAGGCGAATTTATCAGCGATGACCCACGCGAGGCAAATACCGAAGGCGGTATTTTTCCAGCCATTTTTGGTACGATTATGATGGTGATGCTGATGGCGGTTATTGTCACACCCTTAGGCGTGATTGCAGCCGTGTATATGAGTGAATATGCCAAACAAGGCTTTATCACTAGGCTCATTCGGATTGCAGTAAATAATTTAGCTGGCGTTCCTTCGATTGTGTATGGTGTATTTGGCTTAGGTTTTTTCGTGTACATTTTAGGTGGCAATATTGATAGATTGTTTTTCCCCGAATCTGCGCCAGCCCCTGTATTTGGAACGCCCGGTTTATTGTGGTCTTCCTTGACACTCGCTTTATTGACGTTGCCGGTGGTGATTGTTTCAACCGAAGAAGGCTTGTCACGAATCCCCAAGGCGATTCGAGAAGGCAGTTTAGCGTTAGGAGCAACCAAAGCGGAAACCTTGTGGCGCACAATTTTACCAATGGCAAGCCCTGCGATTATGACAGGTTTAATTTTAGCGGTAGCGCGGGCAGCGGGTGAAGTTGCGCCGTTAATGTTGGTGGGGGTGGTCAAACTTGCACCGACTTTACCGCTAGATGGCAATTTTCCGTATTTTCATTTAGATAGAAAATTCATGCACTTAGGGTTTCATATTTATGACGTGGGCTTTCAAAGTCCAAATGTGGAAGCGGCTCGACCTTTGGTGTACGCTACCTCGTTGTTATTGGTAATGGTGATTATTGGACTTAACTTATCGGCTATCAGTATTCGGAATCACTTGCGTGAAAAATATAAAGCGTTGGAAAATTAATGTGATTGTCCATTGTAAATATGCAAATTAAAAAACTGGAATTAAAAAACTTTGCGCGTTTTGAAGAGCTGTTAATTGATTTTGCCCCGCAAAATGAAACGCATGGAAACGTCACGGTTTTTATTGGCAATAATGGCGCGGGAAAAACAGTTATTCTAAAAGCTTTGGCGTTGTCATTAAGTTGGCTTGTTGCGCGAATTGAACGCGAGAGAGGAAGTGGTAGCCCAATTAATGAATTGGATATTTCAAATGGAACTAATTTTGCGCAAATTTCATTAACAGTTGAAGAACAAGGCAAAGCATTTCAGTGGGCATTAGCAAAAACGGCGAAAGGTAAGAAAAGCAAAGCCGAAAGTTCATTAACCGATACGACTAAATTAGCCGATATTTATCGTTCTCAATTTACTGAAAATAATAACGCTTCGTTTCCTTTGATTATTTATTATCCCGTTGAACGAGCTGTATTAGATGTTCCTTTAAAAATTAGAACAAAACATAGTTTTGAACAATTAGATGGTTATGATAATTCGCTTCAAGGCGTAGATTTTCGGCGTTTTTTTGAATGGTTTAGGGATAGGGAAGATGTAGATAGTGAAATAAAAAATAGTTATCTCATTGATACACTTGGTAAAGCAAAAGCGGCGGATAAACCTGATGAATTAGAAAATCCACTTGACGATAGCCAGTGGACGACTATTAGTATCGGAATCCCTTTGGATTTTTGGAAAAAACTCCCAGTTGATAAGCAATTGGAGACTGTTCGTAAAGCCATCAGCTCTTTTATCCCTGAGTTTTCTTATTTACGCATCCAACGCAAACCCCGTTTAAGAATGTTAGTTGATAAAAAAGGTGAAGATAAACCTTTGGATATATTACAACTTTCCCAAGGTGAAAAATCCTTAATGGCATTAGTCGGAGATATTGCCCGTCGCTTGGCGATGATGAATCCTGCATTAGAAAATCCTTTGCATGGTGAAGGTGTTGTTTTAATTGATGAAATTGACATGCACCTGCACCCCAAATGGCAGCGTTCAATTGTGCAGAATTTGCAAAATACATTTCCCAATTGCCAATTTATTCTCACTACCCATTCACCAGCAGTGATTAGTGATAGCCCTAATTTATTGGTTTACGAATTAAATGATGGTGAAGTGAACCAAATAGATAATTTATATGGCATGGATGTCAATATGGTTTTATTGCAAGGGATGGATGCAGAAATTAGAAATTCGCAAATTCAACAGCAATTGGATGATTTACTCAATACGATTCAATTGCAAGATTTAAATAGTGCAAAACAAAAACTCGCTGAATTGGAAAGGCAAATACCCTCTGATAATTTAGAATTAATTAAAGCGCGGTTGTTATTGCGAAAAATGGAATTACGTCATGCGCAAAATCAGCAAAAGTGAAGAACCGCTTGAATTAGCACAATGGAAACGCAAAAATCCGAAATTATATCGGTATGATGATTTAAACGATAACTCTGGAAAAATAGCGCGACAAAAAATTAACCAACAAAATATTGAAGACCAATTAGGATTATGTGCTTATTGTTGTAAACGAATTGATGTAAATAACAGTATGAATGAACATCTTATTCCGCGTGATAAAGACCATACTAAAGAATTAGATTTCTCAAATATTCTGGCTTCTTGCACTACAAAAAAGCAATGTGATAACGCACATAAAAGCCAAGATTTACCTTTAACACCGCTAATGCCTGAATGTGAAACAGAATTACAGTTTTTTCTTTCTGGTGATGTGAAAGGTAAAACAGCTAAAGCAACCACCACTATTGAAGTATTAAGGCTTGATAATCGAAGTTTAAAAGAAACTAGAAAACAATTAATTGCTGAAATACTTATCTGTCAAGGTGTGCCGCCAGATGATTTGCCATTTTTAGAAGATGATATGTTACTCAGTATTATGCTTGAAGATTTAAAACAACCGAAAGAAAATTTGCTTGAACCTTTCAGCCCTGTGTTGGCAAATATTTTACGGCAGTATTTAATAAATGATGAAGCAGTTTGATAGTTACAATGAAAAGTATCAAACATAAAATTTAAACCTTTGAGTCTCAATTATGACCACAGAACAAACCCGCACTCATGCGATTGACATCAATTCCCTAACTCGAACGGGACAAAAACAAAACTTAGCCAATGAACAAACCTGCATTGAAGTAAAAGATTTAAACCTCTTTTATGGCGCAAAACAGGCACTCTTTGGCATCAATATGAAAATGCCTAAGAAAAAAGTCACCGCTTACATCGGGCCAAGCGGTTGCGGTAAATCAACCCTATTGCGCAGTATTAACCGAATGAATGATTTGGTCGATAGCGTGAAAATTGATGGACAAATTTTATTAGACGGCGAAAATATTTATGCCAAATCCGTGAATGTAGCGGATTTACGCCGGCGGGTTGGAATGGTGTTTCAAAAACCCAATCCGTTTCCTAAATCTATCTATGAAAATGTTGCCTACGGTTTGCGGATTCAAGGGATTAATGACCGCCGTACTTTGGATGAGGTGGTAGAAAAATCTTTGCGCGGTGCGGCATTGTGGGATGAGGTAAAAGACCGCTTACAAGACAACGCGCTAGGAATGTCAGGTGGTCAACAACAGCGGTTAGTGATTGCGCGTGCGATTGCGATTGAGCCTGAGGTAATGTTATTGGATGAGCCTGCTTCGGCTTTAGACCCCATTTCTACTTTAAAAATTGAAGAGTTAATTAACGAGCTAAAAGAAACGTTCACCATCGTGATTGTTACCCATAATATGCAGCAAGCGGCACGGGTTTCAGATTATACGGCCTTTATGTACATGGGCGAGTTGATTGAATTTAGCAGTACAAATGATATATTTACCAACCCTGCTAAAAAGCAGACTGAAGATTATATTACTGGACGCTACGGATAAGAGAGATAATCGATGGATAATACTAAAATAGGGCTTCACATTTCCCAGCAATTTAATAAAGAGCTTGAGGATATTCGCCAGAAAGTATTGGCAATGGGCGGTTTGGTGGAGCAGCAAATTGAGCTAGCTGTAAAAGCCTTTTCCCAGGGCGATATGGAATTGGCAGAGCAGGTTATCAAACAAGATAATCTTGTCAACACGATGGAAACAGAAATTGACCAAGAATGTATTCATATTATTGCCTTAAGACAGCCAACCGCATTTGATTTGCGCTTGCTGATTGCGGTAATTAAATTGCTCACTGAAATTGAGCGAGTGGGAGATAATGCGAAACGCATTGCACAAATGGCAATTCACATTGCAAACGATTCGGATAATGCAGATTCGTATTATGAATTACAGCATATCGCCGAGATGGTTAAAGAAATGCTGCATACTGCCTTAGATGCGTTTGCACGAATGAGTACCGATGAGGTAGCCCATATTAATGCGCAAGATGAAAATGTCAATCGGGAATACAAAAGCATTATGCGGCAATTAATTACCCGGATGATGGAAGACCCACGCAATATCACCCGTTCGTTGGATATTTTATGGGCTGCGCGTGCGTTAGAGCGAATTGGCGATCATGCCTGTAATGTCAGTGAGTATGTAGTGTATATGATGAAAGGGCAAGATATTCGCCATATTAGAAATACAGATGACTAATAAATAGACACTTTTTCAAGTGTTGTGTTACTACTGATGTTACGCATTTTATATTAATTTATAAGCTAATAGAAAGGCGACTGCGTAACATCAGGGCTTAAAATGAATAATCTAAGCTAAAAACAAATTGTCGTCTGTCATATTGATTATCAAAACTAGCAGGACTATTGGCAGCAGGGAGGGTGAAATTTTGGGAATAATAAATCGCATCAGTGACATTGTGCATAGACAGACCTATTTTTAATCCTTTGGCAACACTTTCTTTAATTTCATAATGCAGCCCTAAATTCCAAATAGCAAAAGGATTGCTAAAACTAGCCATTCTGTTTGGGTAACGCTGTTGCTGACCCGTATTCCAAACGCTCGCCGACCAATCTTGTCTTTTGCCATATACCATGACATTATTATCTAAAAACAATTCACCAATGGCTATTTTTTGATGCCAATTTAAACCAAAACTTAACGTCCAATTTGCCAATAAGGGTGTAGGTTGCAAATTTGTTTCATCGCGCGCATGAAAAACCGTGCCATTTAAAAAGCCATTAAAATTGTCACTAAAAATAAACTTGGATTCAAATTCGAGTCCTGTGACAGATTGTTTATTGGAATTAAGATGTTTCGCTAAGAGAGTTGCATCGGTATTGCGGGTAATAATGCCATTTAATTTATTATGATAGGCGGTTAAGGTATAAGTTGCGGCTTTACTTTGATAACCCAGTTGGGCTTCAATTGTTTTTATCAATTCGGATTCAGGTCTTGCAAAATTAACTGGCGCACGACTGATTTCTTCTGTTGTCGGTGAACGATAAGCCGTCGCGTATAATAATTTAGTAAAAATTTGCGGGGTAAAGTTATAAACTAATCCAAAACGATAGGTGAATTGATTTTTAAACAATTGCAACGCATCGTAACGCGCCCCTGCGGTCAGGGTTAATTTGTTATCAAAAAAACGTTGCGTATCTTGGATTAAAACACTGTAATTGGTAAAGCCTAAGCCTTGATAATAAGGGTCAAGAATTAAGCTGGTTGTTTTTCCAGTGAGATTATTGACAACATGACCACTTAAATGGTCATGTTCAATTTCAAAACCAGCTACCAGCGTATTATCTTCTGTTGCTTTATAGGTTAAATAATTACGGCTGTTAAATAATTCAACTTTGTCAGTGTAATTATCAGAAAGGCTTAAAATTTGTTTTGAATTTTTGGTAAAGCTATTTTCATTTTCAAAGCGATTGCGCCAAATATAATTAAGCTTGTGTTCAATACTAAATTGTTCATTAAAAGAATGTTGATAGGCAATATCAAAATAAAGATTGCGGTGGCTACGTTTATTGTCTGTTATAAAAGGTAAATCAGCGCGTTGATACTGATATTCACCAAAATAGCCTGTTACAATTAAGTCATTATCAAAAAAACCTGTTTTTAAGCGTACAAAGTTGAGTCCTTGTTCACGAGAACGATGATTTGGATTGCCTTTATTATCATATTCGGGGGTTGTGCCATTGGAGCGCATTATTTTTCCATCAATTAACACCTTGGCAATTTTAATGTCTTGGTCAGCGGCAAAATACGCCGAGCGGGTGTTTTGATTACCATATTGCAGTTTGGCTCGGTATTTATTTTTCTCACCCGGTTGATAGGTGTAAATATTAATTACTCCTGAATAGGCATTTGCGCCATATAAAGTGCCACCTGGCCCACGAATGACTTCAATCCGCTTGATATTTTCCAAAGGCAGTTCCTCATCAATGGCAAAATCGCCGAAGACATCGCGGAAAGGTACGCCATCTAAATAAATCAGAATTTTTTGGTTAAATTCAGATTGCACGCCACGAACCCACACTTTTTGCCGCCCATTACTTTTGAATTGGAGCTGCATTCCAGGCACAGTTTGCAATACATCACTTAGTGTACGCGCCCCTAAGCGATTAATATCTGCTTCATTGAAAGCGGAAATAATACTGGGGGCATCTGCTAATTTTTGTGCCATTTTTGAAGAGGAAACAACCGTGTAATCCAGCAAGGATTCGGCGTGTAAATAGGCTATTTCATCGTCTAAGGTATATTCTTCAGCGGCAAGTAACGCACAAGGACTAAATAAAAAACTGAGAGTCACTACTTGTAAGGCATTTTTTTTCATTCTGTATCCTCCTAAGACTAAAGCCTACTTATTATTTTTTAAAGCTTAAGTGGTATTAAAGCAGTATTTTGTGCAGGTGGCTAGAGTACAGTGAAAATCATTAGTCACGGTCATTCTGTGATGTGATATTTTTAAAATTTATGGCTCGTTACTTATTTGCGTTATAACGTAAATGACTTTTTAAGCGGTCTTTGCTTTACCGCAATCTACTTTAGCCAACCCTATGAGCTGACTAAATGGCGTTCTCTATTGGCTGCAAATAATAAACAAGCAGTTATATCTTCCAATGTTAATTCGGGAAAATCATCCATAATTTTTTGATAACTCATTCCCTCTACTAACCAAGACAATACGTCATAGACTGTTCTTCTTAAACCTCGAATGCACGGCTTACCGCTACGTCTGCCAGATTCAATGGTGATAATTTTATGATATTTTTCTCCTGTGAACTGAGGATTAATTAAATCGAATTTTAACAGGATAGCGGATGTTGTAATGGGATAATAGAGTCTCTTATGGGGTTTTAAAAATATTTTCAACAGGCAATAAAAAACCGCCGTTGGTTTGCCGAGGGCGGTTTTGAGTTGTGGCGTGTTAAATTATTGTATCTTCTGAAAGTGAAACACCCTTCTTTACCTTACTGAGTATTTGAAAATAAGCGTCTTTGTCAGCAAGAGCCGCTTTTTTTTGAAAAAATTGTTCCGTATTTAAAGCGGCGATTTTTTCAGCAATGGCGACAACAAAAAACTGATTCATGGACGTATTATCATGCTCTGCATAATCACGCGCCGCTTGCATCAGTGAGTTTGGCAGTCTTAACGCATATTGACTCATGTTTGACTCCTTAAGAGATTTAAAAATTGTGGTGGCGTGTAAAGTTCGAGATTAAAACGGTCAATGGCAGGCGAAAAGTCTTTCACATTGAAGGTGACAATACCCTGTGCCATGCCATTCACCGCTGTTTCCAACACCATTTCATCTTGCGGGTCGCGTAACTGCGGTCGCCACAAATAATGCAAACGGACAGGTTGACAATATTTCGCCCACACGCCCAGTAAAACATCTATTTCTGAAAGCGTTAAACCATGCTGTTCAATAAGATGTGAGCGTTTTAACACCGATTCGTACTCTAAAAACAACGGCACAGAAACCATATTCACAAATTGCTGCAAGGTTATTAATTTGAGCAGTTGATGAGAAGCTCCTTGTTGACCCAGCAGCCCTGCTACGATGACATTGGTGTCTAAAACGATTTTTATCATATCGTATATAATATGATTTTATTGAGAGTTGGGCAATAAAAAACCGCCGTTGGTGTTTGCCGAGGGCGGTTTGGTTTTATGAATGATGCGTTTTTTGTAGCCTGTGTGTAGCGTAACACAGGAAAGGTGTAGATATTATGCACGTTTTTCCCGTATTTCATTGCATTTCATACGGCCTACCTTGCTGCTCCCCTTTTTTATGTAACATTTTAAGGACTCACACCAATGGCAAAGAAAATCAAACAATACAAAGAAGTTGAGCTGATTAAACTTTTTGATTTAAAACGCTTAGTGGGTAATCAAGCGCACCCTTTACTTGATGAATGGCTAACCTGCGAAACAACACTCAATTCTAATGAACAATATCTATTTGATATTATTTTGACAGATGCCAAAGAAAAAATAGATGGCTGGCATGAAGAAGATTTGAAAATGCGCTTTATTGCTTTTATATTGCAGATTGCTAATTTAAGCAATGATGAAAAACAGTATCAGCTTTATTTTGAGCGCGTTGTTGAAGCCACTATTGGTGAGCATTTTTTAAAAGTCAAAACCGATTTTATGGTCGCTAAAGGCATTTTAGATACTCCCGAAGTCCCCTATTTTCATTTTCAAGAATGGAAAAGACACCGCGACCCCAATGGCGACCCCGTTGCACAACTGTTAGAAGCTCTATTATGCGCACAGCACATCAATAATAATGGCAAACCCTTATACGGTTGTACAATCAGCGGAAAATATTGGGAGTTTTTTGTGCTAACTGAAAAAACCTATTGTATTTCTGATGGTTATGACAGTACAAAACCACACGAATTATTGCAAATTATTGCGATTTTGCGCAAGTTTAAGGAAATTTTAGAAACGCGGCTATTAGATTAATTGGATATTTAACTTAGTTTGGAAAAAATGATGGCAAAAAAGATAAAACAATACAATGAAGCTGAATTAATTAAACTTTTTGACTTAAATCGTTTAGTCGGTAATTATGCGCATCCGTTATTAAAAGAATGGCTAACCTGTGAAACAACGCTCAATGCCAATGAGCAATACCTCTTCGACATGATTTTAGCCGATGCACAAGAAAAAATAGATGGCTGGCAGGAAGAGGATTTGAAAATGTGGTTTATTGCGTTTGTTATCCGGCTGGCTAATCTGTCAAATAACGAAAAACACTATCAACCTTATTTTGAACGTACTCTTGAAGCGACTATTGATGAGCATCGTTTAAAAGTAAAAACAGATTTCATGGTCGCTAAAGGGATATTGGATACCCCAGAATTGCCCTTTTTTCATTTTCAAGAATATAAACGCCAAACAAATCCTTACGGCAATCCTTTGGCGCAAGTCTTGGAAGCCATGTTGATTGCACAGGAAATTAATCAAAACTCCAAACCTGTTTATGGTTGTTATGTGGTTGGTAGGTCTTGGAACTTCATCACGCTGGAGAATAGAACCTATTGTATTTCAAAAACGTATGATTGCACGGAAGCGGACGAATTATTGCAAATTATTGCGATTTTGCGCAAGTTTAAGGAAATTTTAGAAACGCGGTTGTTGGATTAATAAAAATGCAAGGCAATAAAAAAACCGCCGTTGGTGTTTGCCGAGGGCGGTTTTGTTTTGTAGATTGCGGCGGAGTGAAACAAAGTCGGTTTAAACGTTGGGCTTCCTTACGTTACGCAACCTACTTTAGCCCATGCTAGGTGCTATTTTTTAAGAATCGCGCTATTTTCAAGGTAAGCACGAAAAATTGCATCGTAGGTAACTAGTTGTAATGATTCATATTTTGCTTGAGCGATGAGTAAACGGTCAAATGGGTCTTTGTGATAATCGGCTAACTCAAGCACAGTTTGCGCATGAAACGGTGTAATGTTCAGCCAGCTAAATCCTTGTGCTTGAATTTCTTGCGCAATCTCTATAGAAGGCAAAGGCAATTTTCCCAACGCATTTTTAATCGCCATTTCCCAAACAGACACGGCACTGACCATTGCACCTTCGGTTTGAATTCGTTTTATCCAGTCATCATCTGTCATTTCATCCATTAACCAGTCATAAACAATACAGGTATCAAGCAGCAGTTTCATTGTTGATACCTTGAAATAGCTGTTCTATTTCTGCGTTTGTAGCCGTGCTGTTCCATTCTGTCGTATATGAAACTTTATGTTTCCAGCTACCTGGTGATGCTATTTTCGAGCGTGTGTATTTTATGATTTTGGCAATGGGTACACCGTTACGCGCAATAATGACTTCTTCGTCGTTTTCGACAGCCGCGACAAGGCTAGAGAGGCGGCTTTTAGCTTCTAACATATTGACTTGCATAGCAATTCCTTTTTGATTGGCTAAGACTAGCTAATGTAATTAGAATGGAGGTGTTTGTCAATTTTTGGCAATAAAAAAACCGCCGTTGGTGTTTGCCGAGGGCGGTTTTGGTTTTTTAGAACAAGAACGGATTAAGCAATTTGACACCAGAACGTTCAACATCTTTGATATTTCGGGTTACTAAGGTTAAATCATGTTCTAGTGCAGTTGCGGCTAATAGTCCATCAATAACGGGCAATGGATTAGGCGAATTTAAATAGCCAAAACGTTCAGCAACGGCTTGAGTTATCGGTAAAATTCGCCCCTGCATCACTCTTTTTACAGCCACTAAACGTTGCCCAATCACATTTGCTTGCACAGGGTCTCGATGTCGTAAACGTTCTATTCCTTGTCGAATTTCGCCAATAACCAATACAGATAAAAAGAGTTGTTCGGCATTGACGGAGTTGTACCACTTTTGCACATTCGGATGACATCGCTGTTCTTTTTGTAATTCCGACAAAATATTGGTGTCTATCAAATATCCCATTCGATTATCCTTGCTAATTCATCTGAACGCTGTAAATCCGCCTCGGTTAAATTGTCAGTTAAATGGGCTAACAGTTTTTTTAAATCAGGTTGCGGTTGTATTTTTTCAGTGACATCATCCAGCAATAACAACACCCGAAAAGTTGCCCCGTCTGGAATAGTGCTTGGAATAGAAATCGTATGTTGATAAGCAGTTGCTTTAAATTCAATGGCTTGCATAATATCTTTACTCAAGTTTGAAAAAATTATTGTAACATTTTATCAGACAAAATAGCGGGCAATAAAAAACCGCCGTTGGTTTTTGCCGAGGGCGGTTTTGTTTTTAGGCGTTGGTGATGCGCTTCCCTTTGTTCAGCGCATATATGGTTTGGGCGAAAGCAAGCGGATAGATTCATCAGGAGTCCTGAGGTATTAAAACCTCTGTTAAGAGACCGAATATATGGCTGCAATCTTGATCTCTGTGGGTGACATTAAAATTGGAAAATTTGCTTGCAATAATCGAGGAGTCCATATATGTGCTGAGGAACGAAGCGCATCTTATCGCGTTCCGCTTTACGAGTTAGTTATACACAAATTAAAGTGTAATGACGTTGCCCACCTAATTTTTTAACATCCGATATTTTCCAAATACCAGAGAGTGTACCTTTTTCTGCGTATCCAGTATGATTATCCCATGAGCCAGCACAATGAAAAAAGAATCCTACATTAGCTGTATACCAAAGAGCTAAATCTGGTTCGCCTTTATAGTCGTAAGGATTTTCTTCAAAACTTAATGTTAAATTTACATCCTTACCGATATTATTTTTGATGAATTTTACAAATTTAGTTTCGTTATTGCGAAGGTATCCTGAAAATTCGGGTCTTGCCGCATCAACATGCGAGGTGAATAATGCAACTCCAAGAAATAAAGCAATTTTTTTAGAATCGAAGTCAATAAACATGAGAAAAGTCCTTGTTATTACGTTAATTTAAAATTGAAAGCTAGTTTTTCACATTTTTATCTAAAAACAACTTTGTTACAATCACCAAACAGTGGTTGTCTTTTACCCAATTAGTGGTGATTTATGAAAGTTCACGAAAAAATCCGTTCCCTGCGCGAAGCTAAACATTGGTCACAAGAAGAAATGGCGGGAAAATTAAATATGTCCGTCAATGGTTATTCAAAAATTGAACGGGGAGAAACGAAAGCGTATATTCCAAAATTGGAACAAATCGCCGAAATTCTTGAGGTAGATTTAATTGAGCTAATTCCACTAGATGGAAGAAATATTTATTTAATTGGCACTAATCACGGTGGCAATAATAATGACTGTCATATTTTTAATTCCGAAGCAGAAGTGGTATTTGAAAATGAAAAATTGCAATTGATGCTTGAGTTAAAAGACAAAGAACTTGCCCTGCAACAGCGTGAAATCACCTTGTTACAACAAAAAATAGCCGACCAGCAAAAAATCATCACATTTTTGGAAAACAAACCGACTTAAACAGGATATGTTTTAATGCGCATTATCAGCAACAAAGCCTTACAAGACTTTGCCTATTTGCACCCGCAAGCAAATCTGCCATTGCAAGAATGGCGCAGAAAAATCCACATCCCAACGATTAACTCTTATGCGGAACTGAAAAAATTGTTTAACTCAGTTGATAAAGTGAGTCATTATTACGTTTTCAATATTGCCGGAAATCATTACCGTCTGATTGCTGCGATACATTTTAATACCCAAACGCTATATATTCGTTCCGTTATGACCCATAAGGAGTACGACCAATGGAAACCGTAAGCCCTATTTATAATGAAATTCTCAATTATTACAATAGGTTATGTGAAAATATCCCGCTTTATCCGTTGCTCAGTGAACAGGATTACGACAACGCGGTTGCAATTTTAAATGCCTTGTTAGATGCAGGCGGGGCAAATGAAAATAATCCGCTGGCGCGACTGGTGGATGCGTTAGGCGTTTTTATCGGTGATTATGAAAATCAGCATCCGTTTTTTCTTAATAAAGTTGTGCCCTGCAACAGCGTGAAATCGAAAACTTAAGAGAAATCATTGCCTTGTTGAAAAGACACTAGCCAATGAAAGCTATCGAGTTAAACCTATTCGTTTCATCTGAGCGTTTTAACTTGCACTTTCACTTTAATACAATCTGCCTAGCAACCTCGGCTAAATCCGCAAATAGCCATACCGCCGATTCAAACTGCATTTTAGCCACCGCCGCCGTTGAAGGAATTAACACCGCAATTGCCCCCGCCGCTTGTGCAGCAGCAATCCCCACCGCTGAATCTTCTAACACTAAACAGCGGGTAATCGGTTGCTGCAATCTTTGTGCCGCCAGTAAAAAAATATCAGGGGCGGGTTTTCCTAATGCCACCCTTTCACGCCCGATTATCAA
>JAIFMS010000157.1 GCA_020048335.1 Methylococcaceae bacterium
TACATTTATAACAGGAATGGGGGTTTGTGTGGCAGAAACGACAACATCACAACATGGGCAATGGTCTTCACGATTTGCTTTTATTTTAGCGGCAACAGGTTCAGCGGTGGGCTTAGGAAATATTTGGAAGTTTCCTTATATCGTCGGTGAAAATGGCGGTGGCGCGTTTGTCATGGTTTATCTGTTCTGTGTGCTAGTCATGGGAATTCCTTTGATGATGGCAGAAATCATGCTTGGGCGGCGCGGCAAACAAAGTCCTGTCAATACCATGAAGCAATTAGCCCGCGAAGCAGGGGCGGATAATCGTTGGCATTATCTAGGCTGGCTGGGTGTCATTGCAGGTTTTTTAATTCTTGCCTATTACAGTGTTGTTGCAGGCTGGGCATTAGCGTATACGGGCAAAGCCTTTTTTGGGCATTTTATCAACAGTGATGCCGCCGAAATTGCAAGCCTTTTTGAAGGTTTAATTGCCAGCCCGTGGCAACAAGTGTTTTGGCATACGGTTTTCATGGCAGCAACGATGGCAATTGTCGTGCGTGGCGTAGAAGGCGGCTTAGAAAAAGCAGTTCGGTTTTTAATGCCTGCATTATTTGTGTTGATGTTTTTACTGGTCGGCTATGCCATGACCACAGGCTATTATCCACAAGGTTTCTCTTTTTTATTTCAACCTGATTTTAGTAAATTAACAGGCAATGTGATTTTAACGGCGATGGGGCAAGCGTTTTTCTCGCTTAGTTTAGGGATGGGGGCGATTATGGTGTACGGCGCGTATTTACCAAAAAAAATCTCCATTGCCAAAACAGCCATCATTATTGCAGGGGCAGACACTTGTGTTGCCTTATTGGCAGGATTGGCCATTTTTCCGATTGTGTTTGCCAATGGACTCACGCCTTCGGATGGCCCTGGGTTAATTTTTAAAACTTTACCGATTGCATTTGGCGCGATGACAGGCGGCTGGTTGGTTGGGGTGTTGTTTTTCCTACTGTTGTTTTTTGCCGCCCTCACTTCCTCTATTTCTCTGATTGAACCTGCGGTGGCATGGTTGGTAGAAAGCCGTAAAATAAGCCGCTATACCGCCTGCATTTGGTCTGGTTTAATCACTTGGCTAGCAGGGATTGGTGTTGCTTTATCCTTTAATGTTTGGGCAAGTTTTACCTTGTTTGACAAAAACTTATTCGCGCTATTGGATTATTTAACCTCCAATATTATGTTACCAATCGGTGGATTTTGCATTGCCCTGTTTGCAGGCTGGATAATGAAACAACAGCATAGTGAAACAGAATTGGCTTTATCCAAGCCGCTGTTTTATCAAGTTTGGCAATTTTTAGTCTGCTATGTTGCACCCACGTCGGTGTTTTTAGTGTTTCTCCACGTCATCGGAGTTATCTAAATGACAGTCGTACAGAAAAGTGCGTTGGTTAAATTTTCCGCGCAGCAAATGTTTGATTTAGTAGATAATATTGAAGCTTACCCTGAGTTTTTGCCTTGGTGTGGTAGTAGCCGAATTCTCAGCCGCAGCCCTGAAATAGTTGAAGCGGAATTAGTCATTGCCAAAGCAGGCTTTCATAAATCCTTTGCCACCCGCAATAAAATTGACAAAGGTGGGCGAATTTATATCAGTTTACTCAACGGGCCGTTTACGTCTTTGGAAGGAATGTGGAATTTTATGCCGTTGCGCGAGGATGCTTGCAAAATTTCCTTAGATTTAGAGTTTGAAATGTCAGGAAAATTAGCTGCATTGGCGTTTGGAGCGGTGTTTAACCAAATTTGTAACACGATGGTCAGCTCGTTTACGGAACGTGCCAAACAGGTTTATGCTTAAAACGATGTTCACGGTAGAAGTCGCTTACGCCACCGCAACAAAGCAACTGATTCTTGCCTTGCAAGTCCCAGAAGGCACAACGGTTGCAGAGGCGATTGCCTTATCGAACATGGCTAAACATTTTCCAGAGGAGGATTTTTCCAAACCCGCAGTAGGAATTTTTAGTCAAGTGTGTGCATTAAACAAACCGTTAAAAGCGGGCGATAGAGTTGAAATCTATCGCCCTTTATTGTGTGACCCCAAACAAGCGCGGCGGGAGCGAGCGGCACGCTAATTACCGCCCAGATGTGGCTCTTGCTTTATCTGGGTTTAAATTTAACACAAGGGAAAACTGGGGATTTTTTCATCAATCTCTGCCATCAGGTGTTGGGTTTTTTCCAGCGCGGCTAAGATGTAGAGATAATTTTCTAAGTCTCCCGTGCTTAATTTTCGCTCTTTTCTATCTTTGAGCCATTTATTCGCTACTTGATAACCGCCGATGTGAAATTCCCAAACTTCGGGGGGTACATTGTCAAAATATTGAGTTTTGTTAATGTAAACTTTGTTATCTTTGTATTCGACTTTTTTAACAATACAATCGCCTGAAATATTAAAACAGCTATCGTTTTCAATATCTGCATTCATTAAATGAATGCTAACTAATTGCTCGCCTAAATCCGCTAATTGTTTAAATAAGTTTTTATCGCTGATTAAAGGCAGTCGCGGAAAATCTATTTTTAAGAATTCAGCGTAACGTTCACGATAAGTTGGGCTATGAAATACTGCATACATATAATGAAATACATCGAGTGCGCTAATCGTGGTTTCAAAATCACCTTTCTCTTCAATAATAAAGTTTAAGCTTAAACGAGATTTTAGGTCTTCAATAAAACTTTCAGAAAAATTAGCTTTGCGTTCTGTTTTTTGTTCTTCGTTATCCGAAACTAAATCATTAATTTTTATTGGATATAGGTAAAGGGGAAATAAATAAGTACGTTCTTTTGTTAAATTAGATACTGTGCAATCGTTTATAATTTCCTTGCTACAAAATATATGATGGAATTCTCGATTAACTTGACGATTAGCACATAAGCCTAAATTATTACCATTTAGCATATGCTGCATAACTCTTTCACGGCGGTGTACTGCAACGTGAGAATTATAGATAGTCCATCGCATATCAAAAGGTCTATATAGAATTGGGTGAATTTGTTTTTGCCAATTTTCAATTGAAAGATATTTCTTAGCATTTTCATAACTCCATTGATTTTGACTGCATAAACGGAATAGATTTCTTGCCTCGATTTCATTTTTAGTTGCTAATAAAGATTCTACTTTTTCTTTTGATTTTATTTTTGTCCATGATATTGCGAATTCATCGTGAGTCGTTACAATTCCAGGTGCTGGGTCGCCATTTATATTCATAACATAAGCAATTGAATAATAGTTTTGGTATTCTTGTAAGGCATCTTTATTTTGTGGAATAAATAAATAAAATGGTGCTTGTGGAGTTAATTCTGTCCATTCGGTCGATTTAATATCCTTTTCTTCTAACCATTGATATTTAGTTTTGCGCTCTCCATACAAATGCGCGTGATAGACTTTCGCCAGACCTTCCAGGTTTTTAAAACCTGGAAGGTCTTTTTTCTGATGCTTAACAAAAATCCCAATCGCGACCCCTTGCTGAATATCAAATACATTTTTATCGTTTGAGCCATCGGGATGTTTTTCTTTTTTCTTAGAATTGCCGTGTAAATCCACTAAATAGATTTCATCAAATTCCTGCATTAAGGCTTGGCGCATTCCCCTAAAGGTAGGATTATCTAAATAACCGTGATTAGTGACAAACCCTAAAATCCCATGTCCGGTTTTATGGATGCGCCATTGGGCAAAACGAATAAATTTAACGTAATCATCTTGTAACCATTTACCTTGTGCAGGTTTTGACAATTCAGGAAAATCTTTTTTATAGTCGTGAACAAGTTCTTTAATCCATTCGCCCATATTAGCTGAATGTCCTGAATAGGGCGGATTGCCTAAAATCACCATCACGGGCGTATCGCGTTTAACGGTATTGGCAGCATTTGCCTCATCGGATAAAAATTTTGCCATTTGTGGTTCGTGCATTTCATGGGCTTTATCTAAGGTATTGGTCAAAAAAACCCGCAGCCGCTCGTCTTTTTTAAAATCATAACCCAAGTCTTGCAACTGCAAACCCAGCTTCATGTGCGCAACCGTATAAGCTGCCATCAATAATTCAAATCCGTGAATACGCGGCAATAAATCCTGACTGACATAATCCGACCAACTACCTGCAACTTTTTTAGCTATTTGTGAATGAATATGCGCAATCACCGCATACAAAAACGTACCTGTTCCAGTGGCAGGGTCTAAAATTTGTACTTTATGCAGCCCGTCTTCAAGCCTAGACTCATCCGCTAAACCTTTTTTCAATTTAAACTTATCTTTCAACAGCCAATCAATAGAACGCACAATGTACGAAACCACCGGCTCAGGCGTGTAATAAACCCCGCGAATCTCGCGCACTTGCGGGTTGTAATGCTTTAAAAACGTCTCATAAAAATGCACTACTGGGTCTTCTTGGCGAGTGCGTTTGCCAAAATCCGCCAAAATCGCGCTAATATCGGCATGATTTAACACTTTCACTAAATGCTCAACCAACCACACCAAACCGTCATCCAAATCCACACCCGCCAGTTGATTGAACAAATCACGCAACAACGGATTGGTTTTTGGTACAAAGAAAATCGCAGTCAGGCGTGAAAAAGAAATCCCCCCTGCTCCCCCTTTTAAAAAGGGGGGTTGTTGATTTTCCCCCTTTCCTAAAGGCGGATTAAGGGGGATTTCTGTTTCCCCCTTTGCTAAAACGGGGGCAAATACTTCCCCCTTTGTTAAAGGGGGATTGAGGGGGATTTGATTATGGGGAATTTGACTGCACTTTGCCGCAAACAACCCATAACACACGGTTTGCGCCAGCATATCGGCAAATTCTTCAACCTTTAAAGTGTCAATCAACACACTGCGAAAACTATCCAATTGCCCATGCAATTTGCCGAATTTATCTTCATTTTGATACCCCTCCAAAATGGAAATTTTCATTTGCGTGGCGATATACGCCATTTTTTCAGCTAAATCTTCAGGGCTGCGTAAAGTGATAGATTGCGCTTCAATAAAGTTTTTTAGCAAATTTTCAAACTCAGCAAACCGTTCAGGATAGCGTTTTAATTTTCCTTTATCTTCCACCTCTGCTAATCGCACGGTGATTTTCGCCTGATAATGATTGCTCTCAAAGTCTTTCACATACCAACGAAACTCCAAATAATCGGTCAAAATCACATTATCCAACGCCTTGAAATAACGCACTAATTGTTCAGATTCTTGCGTTTTGTCTAAATCCACGCCAATAGTTTTCGCTTCGATATAACCCACAGGCACAACGCCTTGTGCGACCTCAAAATCCGGCGAATTGCATTCTAAGCGGCGCGGTTCGTTAGTCACCCGAAAATCTGGCAACAGCGCGTTTAACAATTGCTGCAAGGCGGGGCGGTAAGTGTGTTCTGTGGCATTGCCGCTTTGTAAGTGAACGGCAACGGTGTCGAGATAAGATTGAATAGCTAACATAGGCAACGCTGGGGGAGGTGTAAATCTGCGCCCTTCTTTGGTAAAGGAGGGCAGGATGTGTTTTTATCGCTTTAACCCTGTTGTCTGAGCAGCAGCATTTTTTTGGTTTCTGCAATGGCTTTGGCAGGATTTAAGCCTTTCGGACAAGTATCGGTACAGTTCATAATGGTATGGCAACGATACACTTTAAACGGGTCTTCTAACTCATCCAAGCGTTCGCCCGTAGTTTCATCGCGCGAATCTACCAGCCAGCGGTAAGCCTGCAACAACACCGCAGGCCCTAAATAACGTTCACTATTCCACCAATAACTGGGGCAACTGGTTGAGCAACACGCACACAGCACACATTCATACAAGCCATCTAATTTTGCCCGTTCCTCTTTACTTTGTAAGCGTTCTCTGTCAGCAGGCGCGGGTGTTTGCGTTTCTATCCACGGTTTAATCGACGCATATTGGGCATAAAAATGGCTCATATCTGCGACTAAGTCTTTGATAACACTCAAATGCGGCAACGGGAAAATTTTAATTGTCCCTGCATAGTCGCTGATAGCTTTCGTGCAAACCAAGGTATTTTTGCCATTGACATTCATCGCGCACGAGCCACACACCCCTTCGCGGCAGGAACGGCGAAAAGTTAAACTGCTGTCGATGTCATTTTTGATTTTTAAAATCGCATCCAACACCATTTCACCGCACTCATCCAAGTCCAGATGATACACATCAATGCGTGGATTTTCGTTTGTATCAGGATTAAAGCGATACACTTCAAAACGTTTCAGGCGTTTTGCTGTGGCAGGCGGGGGAAATTCTTTTCCCGCTTGCAAACGGGAATTTTTCGGTAAAGCAAATTCAGCCATTAATAAACCCTCTTTTTTGGTGGAATAACCTGCACTTCATCGGTCAGCGTGTAAAGATGAACGGGGCGATAATCAAGGCGCACTTGCTCGTTTTCTAACCAAGTCAAGGTATGTTTTAACCAATGTTCATCATCGCGTTCAGGATAATCTTCTCGCGCATGACCACCCCGACTTTCGGTGCGATTAGCGGCGGCGGCAATAGTGACGGTGGCTTGTGCCAGCAAATTATCCAATTCTAAGGTTTCCACTAAATCGGTATTCCAAATCAACGAATCATCACTGACTTGCACGTCCGAAAAACGCTGGCGCACCTGTTGTAATTGGGTTATTCCTTCTGCCAAAACATCACCTGTTCTAAAAACGGTCGCGTGAGTTTGCATGGTTTTTTGCATCGCCAACCGAATTTCAGCGGTTTTTTGCGTTCCTTTGGCATGACGAATTTTATCAAAACGGGCTAATGCTGCATCACACGCATCGGCTTTTAACAAACTGTGCGCGGTGCGGGGTTTGATTAATTCCGCACAACGCAATGCTGCCGCCCGTCCAAACACCACCAAATCCAGTAACGAATTTGAACCTAAGCGATTCGCGCCATGAACGGACACACACGCCGCTTCACCGATTGCCATTAAACCAGGAACAATGGCATCAGGATTGCCGTCTTTTAAAGTGACCACTTCGGCTTTGTAATTGGTGGGAATTCCGCCCATGTTGTAATGCACGGTGGGCAAAATGGGAATCGGTTGTTTGGTCACATCCACCCCTGCAAAAATCCGCGCGGTTTCGGAAATACCAGGTAAGCGTTCTTTGATAATCGCGGGGTCTAAATGTTCGATATGTAAAAAAGCATGGTCTTTGTCTTTGCCTACGCCCCGCCCTTCCAAAATTTCTACCATAATCGCTCGGCTAACCACATCACGCGAGGCTAAATCTTTGGCATTCGGGGCATAGCGTTCCATAAAACGCTCGCCTTCGGAATTGGTTAAATAGCCACCCTCCCCTCTCACACCTTCGGTAATTAAACAGCCTGCGCCATAAATGCCTGTGGGATGGAATTGCACAAACTCCATATCCTGCAACGGCAAGCCTGCGCGTAACACCATCGCATTGCCATCGCCTGTGACGGTATGGGCGGAGGTACAGGAAAAATAGCAGCGTCCATAACCGCCTGTAGCTAACACCGTGCTATGCGCTCGAAACAGGTGCAATGAGCCATCTTCTAAACACCACGCTAACACGCCCTTGCATTCGCCGTTGTCCATGATTAAATCCAAGGCAATGTATTCGACAAAAAACTCCGCTTGGTGTTTAAGTGCTTGCTGATACAAAGTGTGCAAAATCGCATGACCTGTGACATCGGCTGCTGCACAAGTGCGTTGCGCCGTGCCTTCACCAAAATGGGTGGTCATGCCACCGAAAGCCCGTTGATAAATTTTGCCTTCGTCAGTGCGTGAGAAAGGTACGCCGTATTGCTCTAATTCGATAATGGCAGGAATTGCTTCGCGACACATATATTCGATGGCATCTTGGTCGCCCAGCCAATCTGAGCCTTTTACCGTGTCATACATATGCCACCGCCAATCATCCTCGCCCATATTGCCTAAAGCAGCACTGATACCGCCTTGCGCAGCGACTGTGTGGCTGCGAGTGGGAAAAACTTTTGACAAACACGCGGTTTTTAAGCCTTTTTCCGCCATCCCTAAGGTAGCGCGTAATCCTGCACCGCCTGCACCAACCACCAGCGTATCGTAATAATGGGTTATGAGTTTAGATTGGGTCGTCATACTATGCCTTTGGTTTTAAAAGACTTTTTTAAAAGTTAGAAATTTATGAGTGCTTAGTGTTTTCTGTGAGGGTGGGCGTGATGCCGTCTATGAGAATGCGTTGATTTTTTTGCGACTGACTCTTCGGGTAAAACCAGCTCCTCTTCTGCTTCCAACACTTCTTCCGAGTCTGCCAATTGGGCTATTTCAATCAATTGCTCACCTGGAGTTTTTTCTTCAAACTCAGGTTCTTTATCAATATTCACTAAGTTTATTGCCACTTTGCCAATTCCTGCTTGCACTAAGCCAATTTCTTTCGCGGCGGCATAGGATAAGTCAATGGCTAAACGCCTTACATAGGGGCCTCGGTCATTAATGGTGACAATCACCGAATCGTGGGTTCGTAAATTCACCACTTCCACTTGTGAACCAATTGGTAAAGTGCGGTGCGCGGCGGTTAATTTATTTTTATCATATCGGTCACCGTTAGCGGTTTTTCTGCCCTGAAATTTATTAGAATAATAACTGGCTAACCCTGTTTCATTTGCTGCACACTCTGTGGCAACCGTTAAGCTGAAAAAACAAAGTGTGTAAGCGGCTACGGTGTGTATTTTTTTTAGCATCATGATTTAAGTTACATAAAATTGTTGTCTAAAAGCAACATTATACCTAAAAAAAGCAACCACATTCAAAATAACCACGTTTACGCTTTAACTTTTTAAGAGGGGGTTAGAAAATCCAAGCGGATTAAATTGCTCTAATAACTGCAATAATGCCGCCGCTTTGTCAAAACTTTCCTGATATTCAGCGGCTAAGACCGAATCGTACACAATGCCACCGCCTGCCCAAAAACGGATAGTTTTGTCAGAATGCACAAAAGTTCTAATCGCGATATTGCTGTCCATATTGCCATTAAAATCAATATAACCTATCGCGCCACAATACACCCCACGCCGATGCGGTTCAATTTCTTCAATAATTTCCATCGCGCGAATTTTCGGTGCGCCTGTAATTGAGCCACCCGGAAAACAACTGCGCAATAAATCCAGCGCGTGTTGATTTTCGGCTAATTGTCCTTTAATGGTGCTGACCAAATGATGCACGGTGGTGTAAGTTTCAATGGCAAATAATTTTGGCACATGAACCGAACCAACCGTGCAGCGTTTGCTGATGTCATTGCGCAATAAATCCACAATCATTACATTTTCAGCTCGGTCTTTGGGATTGGTTTGTAAATCGGTGATGTGCTGTTGGTCTATTTGTATATCTGCATGGCGGCGGCGTGTGCCTTTAATCGGTTTTGTTTCCACTTCACCTGTACGAACTTTTAAAAACCGCTCAGGTGAAGAACTTAAAATCTGCACTTGCGGTAAATTCAGATAAGCACTAAACGGCGCGGGATTAATTTTACGCAACGCTTGATAGGCAAGCCAAGGGTTTCCGTCACAACTGCAAGCAAAGCGTTGGGTTAAGTTAATTTGATAACAATCGCCTTCGGTTAAATAAAACTTAATTTTTTCAAACGCTCGCGCATAATCGCTGGCACTCATATTTGACTGCACGGCGGAAGTAATTTGAAAAAAGTCGGTGCTTGTGACTGCGGGCAAACAACTAAATTGCGCAATTAACCCTTGCCAAGCGGCATCGGCTATATCCCAACCGACTAAATAGCTTTGCTGTTGCTGATGGTCAACAATCACCGCCCAATCATAAATACCAATTGCCATGTCAGAAATATTTTCTGCATCATTTGCTAAAATAGGCAATTTTTCTAAACGGCGGGCTAAGTCATAACTAAAATAACCTAACGCGCCGCCATGAAAAGGCAGCTCAGTTAAAATAGTGCGCCCTGTTGCGAGTAAATGGTGTTTAACTAAATGAAAAGGGTCTTCTTTAGAAAAAGAAGTTTTGCCTTGTGCGGTGATTTTTGTCGCGCTGCGGTCTGTTTCAAAAGTACAGCTAGGATGACAACTGAAAATATCATAACGCCCTTGTTGGCTATAGGGATAGCCACTGTCTAAAAAAATCGCCCAAGGTTGTGCAGCAATCTGGGCAAATAGTGGCGCACTGTCGGCAAAATAAGGCAAGCGGTATTGAAGAAATTGGCAAGCTGACATAAATAAAGATTATAAAGTGAAAGTGCGACTTAATTCAGCCACCGCAACAGCAGGAGCGCAATCGGCAATGGTCATTTCAGAAACGGTTAGGGCAGTGGGGAAAAAGTCGCTAAAATTCTGATAAGGCAGTTTTAAATCCGCTGCAATTTCCTGGACTAAAAATCGCCCAACGCCCGCGCCAACAAAATAAATTTCCTCAACCGCGCACACTCTGGAAAGCTGGCGTAAACAAGCTTGTTGCAGTTGTGCTTTTTGCTGTTGTTTGAATTGACAAGCCAGTTGCTGATAGGTCGCTAACTCAAGGTCTACAAAATCCTGTCCTATCATCCGTGCAAGACGTTTGGCACTGGCAAATAGATTTTTTTCGCCGCCATCGGCAGGTTCGGTTTGGTCGTGTGCTTCCTGCAAATCCCCTGTTAAGCGATACACGTCCGCCATCGTGGCAAAATATTCTGCCATTAAGCCTGTCGGTTGTCCGTGAAAATAAACGCTTTGACTGACCGCCATCAGCGCGGTGCGCACAATCCCTGTATAAATCAGTTCTTGCGATTGCAAACGTTGAGAATCGGTAAAACCCATCGCTTGCACTGCCTGATTTTGACATAACAACACATCACTGGTCGTGCTGCCAATATCGACAAATAACCCAGTCGGTATTTTTTGTGCCACAACCGATGCACTGGCTAGCCAATTGGTTGAGGCAATATCCTCATAATCCTGCGCTGTTACTTTTTCTAGGGCAAGAATCCCTTGTTTTCCCGCATAAATAAACAGCGTTTGTTGCGGTAAATAATTGTGCATCGTATGAATAATCGCCGCAACCCCTGCATCACGGCTGACAAAAAAGTCCACTAATTCGCCGGTCATAGTTAGCGTGTGATGACGTATCGTTGTGGGCAATAAGGGTAAAATTTGTTTAACTGCCAGTTCTAAATAAATCAAGCCGCGCCACAACGGGCAAGGTTGCTGATAAATCGCAAGTACCTCCCCTTTTTCATTCAACAATGCCGCTTTTAAATGCGCCCCACCTATATCCCAGCCAACGTTAAACGTCATTTTCTCTATCCTGTGCAAGGGTGACTTTAACCACTTGATTTGAAGTTGCTTGTAATTGTTCAGTTCCCTGCCCTAAAACAGCCGCAGCAACATTGATGCCTAATGCGGGGGCAATGCCTGCATAAGAGCTGGTTAAACGGGGATTAATTTCCAGCACCCATAATTTTTTGTCTTGCTGAATCAAATCAATGCCAACATAGCCGTATAAATCAGGTAAGGCGGCGGCAATTTGTTTCACTAAGGCTTGATAAGGCGCGGTTGCTTGGCAATTTACTTCACACGCCAGCAAGCGAAACTGTTGATTTTCCAACTGAATTTTCTGGCGATTCACACACAATAAATGCCCGATTCCTTTTTTAAATAATACCGATAAACTTAATGCCTCGCCGACCAGATAAGGCTGAATAATTGCATTATCGGGTTGTTTAATTTGAGAAAATTGCACCGCTAACGCTTGCGCAGTTGCAAAAAACCAACTGTTTTCACAGCCCACCCCATCACGACTTTTAACCACCGTCGCGCCCGTAAAACTGCCGTCATAGTCCATTAAACACTGCGTGGCAACGGTTGCAATGCCCTGTGCGCTTAACAATTGAAAGGTTAGCCATTTATCGGCGGTTTTTGCAATCGCGCTGGACGGCGATGACAATGCTAATTTTCCTGATTTTTCAACCTGTTGGGCAAAGTCAAATAACACGTTAGCGGTTTCAGGGGCAATCAACCACACCGCATCACAGCTTGGCAGAATTTGTTGAAAAACGTTCATCGCTTGCTGTTGTGCGCTGACCCACACCACGCTGACTTTTGCAGGTAACGCCTTGGAAGATTCACGCCAGTCTTGCATGATAATGATTTCATGTTCTGGCAATGCCGCAAAATCAGCAAGCAAAGCGTGTAACATCAATCTGCCTTCGGTGGCTAAACTGGGCGGCAACGGCTGTTGCGAAAAACCACCACCACACAGATATTCAAAAATCAGAATTTTCATTGCAACTAAACTAAGGCAAAAAACGTGCTATTGTAGCACTTTGCTTACCGTTTCCCCGTTGTTTTGTGATGCAATTAATCCCCGTTCTCGATATAAAAGATGGCATTGTGGTTCATGCCAAACTTGGTTTACGCGCTCAATATGCCCCGATTCAATCGCCATTATGTGCCAGTTCAGCGGTTGTTGAGGTGATAAATGCTTTTTTAACCGTTGCGCCATTTAAAATAGTTTATATTGCCGATTTAAATGCGATTATGCAAAACGGCAATAACACCCCGTTACTCAAGGACTTATTACAGACTTATCCACAGCTTACGTTTTGGATAGACAGCGGTTATCAAGCCCAGCCGCATTTTTTATCTTGTTTTTCCAATTATCAAGCGGTGTTAGGCAGTGAAAGCTACAGCACTGAAAAATTGCCTACGTTGGCTTTATTTGAAAAAAACTTTGTTTTGTCGCTGGATTTTGCCAACCAGCCCTTAGGCGCGGCGCGTCTGTTTACTGACCCCAGTTTGTGGCCTGATAAAATTATTATTATGACCTTAGTGCAGGTTGGCAGCGGTTTAGGGGTTGATAGTGAAAAACTGAAAAAATATCAAGCGTTAGGAAAAAACAAAACGCTGATTGCCTCAGGCGGGATTCGTGATAAAGCCGATGTGCTTGCCTTAAAAGAAAGTGGGATTGCTTATGCGTTATGCGCCAGTGCCTTGCATAGCGGCGCAATTACGGCAGCTGATTTTGCTTTTTTCTAAGCCTGCACAAATTCAATTGTGTAAATAATAAAGTCCAGTGAAAAGGATGTGCAAATTCTTTACGGTTGATGCGTTTGCTTACGTCAGCAGCATCCTCTAACAAGCGCAGCTTATCGCGTTAAAATTTCGTTTTCAGCGGATAATGCAATTGAATGGTGGTAAAGTCTTTGTCGTTATGTAACAGCAAACAATCATAGTGCAAAGCCGTTGCTGCGATAATGCAATCATTAATTTTTCGGACAGTCAGTCCTTTTTTGCGTAAATTTCGATATATTTCAGCCGCATACAGCCACAAAGCGTCCTTTATTTCCAACATCACTAAAGCTTGTAAATACGTTTGTGTGAGTTTATGTTCTTTGTCATTGGCAATGCCTTGTAGAACTTCTGTCAAAATCACACCGCAAATGGCAATCTCGGCTTCTTGAGCAATTAATCTTTCAAGTGTTGCAACGTGCGGTAGCTCTTTTCCATTAAAAAAGTCAATCCAAACGCTGGTATCGACAAGAATCATAACGTTTGATTTTCGCGTAAGGCTTCCAAATCACCTTCCCAGTGAATTTTGCCTTTCAATTCCAATAACTTTTTTTGGGTTTCGCGGCGAATCAGCTCGCGTAACGCATAATCCAGCAATTCACGTTTACTTTTAAGGTGCGTAATTTGCAAAGCTTGTTCGACGATGTCTTTATTTAGCACAACTTGTGTGCGTACAGTATTTGTTTCCACGATGGACTCCGATAAAGTGTGAATTGGGATGAAAAGGATGTAATTTTGGTTGCTTAAAAATTTATAGGCTTGTAGGAACTAACAAAACACTGCATTAATAACTCTCATAATCCTGCGCGATAAGCTTCGATTTCTGCTTCAATCTCTTTTTCGGTTATGTTTTGTAATTGCGGCAAGCTTTGCGTTTCTTTAAATAATGCCTGCCATTTGGCGAGTTTATTTTGTAAAACGGCTTCTGTGGTGATAAAAATTAATAGTTTTTCACCTGCGGCAAAAGGCACATCCGATAATACTAAACGATGCGAATTATCCATGACCATTTCTGTTTTGAGTACGTTAAGCATATTGTTACCTTAAAAAATAGTGCGCATAAAACGCGGTGAAATCTTATGTTGCGATTGATGCGCTATTGCATTATTCTTGAATAAGTCCAAAAATCCATTTAATCCACCCCGAAATTGTAGAGGCTCTGCGCTCAAATGTAGAATCTTTCACAACTTTATATAATCCAGATTCTTTCATTATCTTCACAACCTCACTTTCACTTGGCGGAGAATTTTTGTCAAAATAAAGACTTAATGCTTTATTAAAAGCTAAATGGGAAAGAATTAATTTAACAAATTCTAATTGTCGGTTTGATATTGATAAATTAAATAACTTCTTTCCATTTTCAGTTAAAGAAAAGCGAATTTTATCATCTTGATAATTTTCATTATTATCTTTATAAATCAATCCCAAGTATCTACCTGCATTTGTATAATAATCGGTTTGTCTATCAGAAAAATTATAGAGTTGTGTAATATATTTTTTTCCTAAGCTCTTATTTTTATTTAATTGCTCACATAAGTTTATAACGCGCTCAAAAGAGTCTGCTTGTGGAAAAGAAATCTCTGGTTCTGCTATTATTGTCGCTTCATGGAGTATTTTTTGAATGATTTCAGTATTAATATCCTCCTCTCTAATAATATATTTCTTTTGCTTAATGAGTTGTATAGAGTTATAACAATTAATATTTTCAAATGCGTATTCTCTAAAATGAAAAATTCCATTTGAATATGTTAAGAAAACTGTTTTTACAGGCTTTCTCATTTTATTAGA
>JAIFMS010000001.1 GCA_020048335.1 Methylococcaceae bacterium
TTTCAACTAGACTGTACAGATTATGTAAATCTTCAGCAGGCTCAGGTCTTGTTAAAGTTAAATCTTCTTCATAAGGGTTAAATCCAAGAATTGATATATTTTCTATAACTTTGGATTTTGTCAAGTTAGTATCAATATCTTTGTAATGATTAGTTTCTGCTAAAAACCATGTTTCAATTTCCATGACAGCAATAATGATATGAGCAGACAAGGGGTGACATTTTTTTTCTGTAACTTTTGAGGCTAATTCCATTTTAGGCAAATCAGATAATTTCCTGTTATCACCGCGCAAATCTTTTAAGCCAATAACTTTGATAAATCCACTGGGAATTAAAGAATTAGATTGGTCGCCCATGTCAGAATTCACTCGATTATCTGTACCGCTTATGTATATCCAAGCTTCATATTGTGTTGAAGTTCGAATGATTTGAGACAAGCGAGTAGCTATTCTTAATGTATTTTTTCCACCTTGATACTTTTCTGTGGTGATTGAAATATTATGTTGTCCCGCAATTTCTTGTAAGAGTTTACTTATAAACTCAGCTTCTGTTTCACCTTCAACAAAAATTGCGATTTTTTTATTTGACATCTTTTACATACTCTTCAAAGCCATCAACAAAAAAATCAGTAGCAAAAAACTCAAAATTATTTAGTCCTGTAAGAGAAAAATCATCAAAATTTTCTTTAGAGTTTTTATAATTATAAAAGAGCGATTTATTGCTTGTTCGTTTAATCACTGTCCAATATTTAATAGGGATTTTATTCATAACAAATCTGTCATTCGTTGTCATAATAATTTGCACAGACGATTGCTCGGATTTTTTTATAATCAAATCAATCAAAGACGTTGATCGTTCATAGTCTAAACCTTCACCTATGTCATCAATTAAAATACAACTAGGTGTTTTGCTCATCAATGAATAGTTAAGTTGGATGATTAAAGATAAAGCTCTAAACATACCTTGCGACATTTCCCGTTGATCGGTAGTATCTTTTAATTCTTCTTCTTGTACGCTTAATCCAAACCCCGATACGGGAATAAATTTTAAGGGATTTGCATTTATATCACTAATAGCGTATCCAATAAGCCTCATATCATCTTTAATAGCCGTTACAAAAGAATCTCCAAATTCAAGCTTACCTTTGATGAATATTGAAGTAACGTCATTAGAATTTTTTAGACTAATGTTTTGATCCTCTTTAATAAGATTTATGTCTTTAATTAAAGTATCTTTTCCTAACGTTGATCCAAATTTATAATGACTGAGATTTTTTCCCCAATGATGTAAAGATTCAAAAAAAGGTTGTTGTTTAGAATCCGACTCTGACAAGGCAACTATAGTATCCTCACGTCCATAAGAAAGTTTTTTGCCTATTTCCTCATAATACAACTCTTGCCTCTCTCTATTGAGTTTTTCATCTCCATTAATTTCAAAAGTTTCTTGAATAACCCTTCCTTCTTTAAAATTTAAAAGGTAACGAATATTATCCTGACCTTCCTTAAAATGTAATTCATAATTTGCAGTATCGTAAATTAAATTAGAAAGTTTGACTTCACCCGAAATTAAATCCGATATTTGACGAATAACACTAATAAAGTTGGTTTTTCCTGAAGCATTCATACCAACAATGAGATTAATTTGTTCAAAAGTTAGCTCTTGTCCATACTCATCATTTATGGGTCTCCCTTCAATAGCCCATTCGTTTCTTTCGCCTTGAAACCGACAATATTTCATAGATTGTAAAATCATATTAAATTCCTTTATTTACACATCGGAAAACCCAATGCTTCCCTTCTCGCATAATAAGCTTCCGCCACCGCTTTCGCTAAATTCCGCACCCGCAAAATATAACGCTGTCTTTCAGTGACAGAAATCGCATGACGCGCATCCAACAAATTAAAGGTATGCGAGGCTTTCAATACCATTTCATAGGCAGGCAACGGCAAACCCGCCGCAATTAATTTTTGGCTTTCCTGCTCATAAGTATCAAAACAATGGAATAAAAATTCCACATTGGCATGGTCAAAATTAAACGCCGACATTTCCACTTCATTTTGATGATACACATCGCCGTAAGTGACTTTACCTTGCGGGGTATTTGCCCAGGTTAAATCAAACACGCTTTCTACACCTTGAATATACATGGCGATGCGTTCCAAACCGTAAGTAATTTCACCCGTGACAGGACGACATTCCAAACCGCCAATTTGCTGGAAATAAGTAAACTGCGTGACTTCCATGCCGTTCAGCCACACTTCCCAACCCAAGCCCCATGCGCCTAACGTGGGAGATTCCCAGTTATCTTCGACAAAGCGAATATCGTGTTCGAGCAAATCCAAGCCCAAATGCCGCAGCGAACCTAAATACAGCTCTTGAATAGTATCCGGCGAGGGTTTTAACATCACTTGGTATTGGTAATAATGCTGCAAACGCATGGGATTTTCGCCAAACCGTCCATCGGTGGGACGGCGCGAAGGCTGTACATACGCGGCACTCCAAGGCTCAGGGCCGATGGCGCGTAAAAAGGTGGCGGGGTGAAAGGTGCCGGCTCCGACTTCTAAATCTAAGGGTTGCAGTAACACACAACCTTGCGCTGACCAGTATTCTTGTAGCGCGAGAATCAAGCCTTGAAAAGTGGTTAAATCGTTGTTTAAATTAGACACGATGCTCTGTTTAGATGACGATAAAAACCACAGATTATAGCGTAAAACAGCCTAGCAAGTGTAAGTGACATTGGTTTGATTGCACGGGGCGCGGGATAAAATTTAAAAAAAGGCGTAATTTGTGTAGTCGAAGCTGTTTAAAATCCAAAACAGACTAAATTAGCAAAGACTAAAATAGCCCTGTTTTGTGTTATTCTATGTTTTTTCAACTCAGGGAAAAGCAATGCAAGCAACGGTAAAATGGGTAGACGGACGGCTATTTTTAGGCGAATCAGGCAGCGGTCATTCTGTGGTAATGGATGGCCCTCCTGACCACGGTGGGCGGAATATGGGTTTGCGACCGATGGAGATGCTACTGCTTGGTGTGGGCGGCTGTTCGTCGTATGACGTAGTGGATATTTTGCAAAAAGGTCGCCACGATGTGACTGGCTGTGTGGCAGAATTAACCGCTGAAAGAGCTGATGAAGTGCCGAGTGTGTTTAGTAAAATTCATCTGCACTTTGTGGTGACAGGACGGAATTTAAAAGAAGCGGGGGTTGAGCGGGCGGTAAAATTATCAGCTGAAAAATATTGTTCAGCTTCTATTATGCTCAGTCGGGGGGGTGTAGAAATCAGCCATGATTTTGAAATACGCGAACTTGCGTGAAGCAGAGTTGTAGGCAAAACCCTCCTTTAAAAAAGGAGGGCTTAGGGGGTTAGTTTTTGGTTCTTTGACCGACAGATTGATATACTCCACCTATTCGTTTGCTTATGCAATGATGTCGGTTTCCTAGATTACGGTCATTTTAAAACTTATTTATTTTCTAATGCTTTGGTAACTTTACTTAATTCACCAATAATAGATTCTGAAGCTTCTTCAATAGCTTTAACAGTTAGGGAAGTGCGAAAATCTATTGCACAGGTTTGTATAAATGCAGCTACAAGCTCAGGATGTTTTTCAGCATGACCATCCCCCCAGAATTTCATTTATTGCTTCAATGAGATAAGTTGTTGCTGTCATCGGAGCTTGTTTAAGTAAAGTATCTGTATTTGCTGTAATTGCCACAATTCCTTCCTTATCTTTGTTTTGCCATCAAGTATTGGTAAAATTCAGAACTCACAAATTTTATGAACTAAGCTGCCTGCTTTAACGGAATAAAAAACGCTTGTTTTATATCCTGCCCCAATAAATTCTCATTTTTCACTTCAATTAATTGCGAGAATTAAGAAAAAATAAATTTGAATCTGCGAGTTTCTAATTGCTTTCAGGATAAAACTCAGAATTCAATAAACTTTCTTTTGCATAATTACATTCTGTTGGAAAAGTTGAAATAAGTAATTTTGTTTCTGCAACTGCAATTTCAACCGCATCAGGATAGGCTTCTACAATAGATTCGGAAATGGCATTTTTTAAACTGGGAACTTTTTTTAACAAATAATTAATACTGACTCGCTGTTCAATAATTGAACACCGCCAACTATTGCTACGCATTTCAACTTGATATTGCCATTTCAATAAGTGGGCAATCAAAATAATAAACCGACTTTCCAACTCGCGTTTATTACTTTTGCCCATATCTTCTAATTCCTCAACCAAATGATTAATATCCAGCTCATTAAAACGCGCTTCCTTAAGCAAAACAATATGCTGTTGAATCCATGAATAAAAATCCTGTTCATACAATAATGTCGTATTCATGTGATTTTTTTACCTAAAAAGTTTTATTGCTAATAAGTAAGTCGAGCTTAAAACTCGACCTACTTCCTAACAAAAATTAATAACGATAATGGTCAGGTTTATAAGGTCCTTCCACAGGCACATTGATATAAGCGGCTTGCTCTGGCGTTAATTGCGTTAAATGCACGCCAATTTGTGCCAAATGCGCCCGTGCCACTTTCTCATCCAGTTTTTTCGGCAAAATATACACTTTGTTTTCGTAACTTGCCGCATTGCTCCACAATTCCAATTGTGCCAACACTTGATTGCAGAATGAATTTGACATCACGAAACTGGGATGACCTGTCGCACAACCTAAATTCACCAATCGCCCTTCTGCCAAAATAATCAAGCGTTTGCCATCGGGGAAAATAACATGGTCAACTTGGGGCTTAATGTTTTCCCAAGTGTATTGACGCAATGACGCGATTTCAATTTCCGCATCAAAATGCCCAATATTGCACACAATCGCTTGGTCACGCATGAGTTTCATGTGTTCATGGGTAATGATGCTAAAATTTCCTGTCGCAGTGACAAAAATATTTGCCAATGGTGCTGCCTCTTCCATTGTCACCACGCGATAACCTTCCATTGCCGCTTGCAAGGCACAAATCGGGTCAATTTCTGTAATTAATACTGTTGCACCCAAGCCGCGTAACGATTGCGCACAACCTTTACCCACATCACCATAACCGCACACGACCGCAATTTTTCCAGCAATCATCACGTCAGTCGCGCGTTTAATGCCATCGACTAGCGATTCACGACAGCCATACAAGTTGTCGAATTTTGATTTAGTGACCGAATCATTGACATTAAATGCTGGCACTTTCAGGGTGTTTTTTGTCACGCGCTCATACAAACGCAACACGCCGGTGGTGGTTTCTTCGGATAAACCTTTGACATCTGCCATCAGTTCAGGAAATTTGTCGTGCATCATCACGGTTAAATCGCCACCGTCATCCAAAATCATATTGGGTCGCCAACCGTCTTTACCAAGAATAGTTTGTTCAATACACCATTCAGCTTCGGTCTCAGTTTCACCTTTCCAAGCGAACACAGGAATGCCTGCGGCTGCCATCGCCGCTGCCGCGTGGTCTTGGGTAGAAAAAATATTGCAGGATGACCAACGCACAGTCGCGCCTAAAGCCGTCAAGGTTTCAATCAGCACCGCCGTTTGAATGGTCATGTGCAGACAACCTGCAATTCGCGCCCCTTTTAACGGTTGCGCCGCACCGAATTCCGCCCGCAATGCCATCAACCCTGGCATTTCAGTTTCGGCAATGTTAATTTCTTTGCGTCCCCAATCGGCTAAGGACAGGTCGGCTATTTTGTAATCGTGTTCAGACATAGTTTTTTCTCGTTTAAATGAAAAACCCGACAAGCTTTAAAGCCTTGTCAGGTTTTGGTTTGCGGTTAATAGGAAAGGATTTAAGAAGGGCGTTTTAACATAGATTGCACACGGCTGAAAATCAGTTCGCGTTTTATCACTAAAAAGTAGCTTAACAGCCCCATGAAAAGCCCATAAAACAAGTTGCCGACAGAGTCATCCGCGCCTTGTGTACCAGTGGTGCCAATCGCATTTTTAGCCGCTTCTTTGGCCTCTTTAGCCGCTTTTTCTGCGGCAACGATGGTTGCTTGAGCCGCCAAGACGGTTTCTGTACCTGGCACACCTAGACTTTGCCATTTATCATAATCTTGCCAAATTGGATATTTGCCTTGCCAAAACTCTTTAGTGAAATAAGGCGATAAATCCATCCCGTGTAAGCTAGGAATACCTTTTGCATTCAAGAATTTTTTATACACTACCAAGCTAATATCGCCGCCTTCGCCAATGCCATTGGTAGTGAACGCTTTTTCAACATGGTCATGGAACATCCACACCCCTTCACCGAAACTGTGCAAGCCATCGTTAGTGCCGTCTAATTCTAAATCCAGCCGTTGCGCTGGGGAAATGGCGTGAACATCACGGGTTAGATGTGATTTTTCGCCATTATCAACGCCATCGTAATGGGTGGCCGTAGGTTTATGACCGTGTAAATGCACCGCAATGGATTCTGTGCCGCCATTAAACACACGCAATTTCACTTTTTCACCCATCTGCATTTGCACTAATGACTCGCGTAACGTATAGGGAAAGGAGCGACCATTCAGTAGAAAATAATTATCTGAAGAATCGGTGATATTGTAATCGTGGTTTAAATGTTTGCTGGTCAAACGCGGGTCATTGGCTTTACTGGCTAATTCATGCAACGATTTATCTGCGGTTTCATAGTGCATATCGTATTCGCGGGCATATTTTTCGCTGACCGCAACCGAAGGATGGCGCACTTGTCCTGCCCCGACATTAAAGGTTTGTACCCAGTTATTGGGACGGTTTTCCTCAACCACGAAAATGCCTTGTAAGCCCATTGGAATATGGGTATGCGGTTGAACGTGGCAATGATAATACATCGTCCCCGCTTGCCGAGGTTTAATCACATAGGTTTTACTTTGTCCTGGCATCACATCCATGTGGCTGGTTTGCCCTACGCCATCATTGCCTTCGCCACTGTGATCCATGTAAGGATGGTCAATGCCATGTAAATGAATAGAATGCGGTAAATAATGGGTGTTTTCTAGGGTAATCCAAACTGTGTCACCTTGCTCAACTCGAATGGTTGGCGATGGCACACGCAATAGAGGATTTGCCGCTGTGCTGTAAACGTTATCCGTGGACATATCACGACTTTTTGGCGCGTACACCCAAAATGTGGGACGAATCCCTGGGGCAATATCAAAGGTTGTCATCGGAACAGCCACATCGGGGGAATGTCCGTTTAATTCTGCCACTTCTAATTTGATGAAAATCTCATCAGGATCGCCATCACCATCAAGGTCTCTGCCCAAAGTAAGCGCGTCGGCGGCAAGCTGGGTATTCATCAATGTTTCCATTGAGACATTGTTTGTACCTTTGACAAACGCGGCAATGTCGTAAGGATTGTCAGGGTTACACAGTAAGGATTCTTGAATTTTTACCCCGTCAATCACTTGTGCTGCCCGCCATTCAGGGGAGGTTGTATCAGGGCAGACCTCTTCCACCGCGCCTGTTGCAATCTTCGTCGAAGAAGGAGGTTGAGTAAGTGCCTGACTTGTGGCAGACACGAGGAGTAATGCCACACTCCAGCTAGTGGTAAGAAGTTTTTTATTCATACGATGACCTCGACAATACACATTTAAAATAACGCTGCGTAAAATCTGCAATACGTTTCAGTTAGTGGGTCTATTATTCTAAACTAATATGCTAGTAAATTCTTAATAAATAAGTCGAAGTTAAATTCATTTTGAAAAAAAATCAGTTAAACAAGTTAGGGTAAGCAATCGCTTTCCTCGTTTTTTCAAGGTCTATTCTGACACGTTTCGCGCTCCCAACGGTCTTTAGCTTTTCCTGCGGCAACGGTTTGCCATTGCATATTTTCAGGTTCATCCGCTCCACCACAGGCAAGCGGTTGAATGTGGTCAATTACATACCCTGCACACGCGCCCTTGCTTTGTCCTGTTGCAGGGCAGGGATGGGTTGTTTTAAAAGCTTGTTTGGCTTTGGCAGACCGCTTAATCCTGCCGTGTGCATCACGCTCAATGACCTGAGAACTGGCATTATTGGATTGAATTGCTGTTATTTTAGGAAGAGGGCGTAACGAAAGAATAGCTTGCTTTTGTAACGCCATACAGGGTTTATCTTGATAATGAATTTTGCCAGCCTCATTACATTTATATAAGGTGGCAAAAGCCGCTTGCGTGCAGAAAAGCAACACTAACAACAGTGTTTTGTTTAGCATTCAAATCCTCCCACAAAACGTTTTTACGCAACATCGCCACTGTCACACGACTGAAAAGTTTATCAAATAGGGTTAGCCAAATAATAACCGCCGCTGTTTATTCCATTGACATTTTTTCAGTAACGATTTATCAGTGTCTGTCATTTTAAAGCGAGAATTGGGAAAAGACGTGTTGAAGCTAGTGAAAAAAATAATTCGTGTAGTGCGGCAATTAACAGGCGATGATGACTATGAGCGTTATTTACAGCATTGGCAACAGCATCACGCCGCTGAAAACGCGCCCCCTTTAAGTAGGAAAGCCTTTTTTAAAGCCGAGTTGGAACGAAAATGGAATGGGGTAAAACGCTGTTGTTAAGTCACTAAATAATCGCTATAAATTTGAAATTTATCAAATTATTACTATGCTTGGAACAGTCGCTACTGAAAATAAGCCTGTCTTTGGGTAAGTAGCCTTTATTTTTTATTAGACACTGACTTTTCAAGTGAATTTACGAGGCTCAATAACATGGCATCAACATTCGGTGATTACGTTCTCGGTTTATATGCCGCAATTTACAAAAGAGCGCCCGATAAAGCAGGGTATGAATATTGGGCAAAAAGTACTAACTTAAATACGGTTGCAGCCGCGTTTGCCAAACACCCGCAATGGAATACCGATTTTCCAACCAACTTATCCGATGCAGCGTATGTGGATAAAATTTACAGCAATATATTGGGAATTGCAGGCGACAGCGCGGGCAGAGCTTATTGGACAGATTTAATTTCCCGCAGTGTGTTGTCCCGCACCGAAATGGTGGCAGGGTTTGTACAAGCCGTGCTGGATTTTGACCCGACCCAAGGCACAGTGGGAACAAATTTAACCGCCGCCGCGCTTGCTGCAACGACCTTACGCAACAAAATAGCTTTTAGCCAAGCGTGGTTAAATAGTGCAAAAGCCAGTGCGCAAGGGGTTGATTCCTTGGGCAGTTCGGCGTATCAGGAATCGGTAACGATGCTAGGCTCTGTCACCGATAGTGCCAGTTTAGCTCTTGCAACAACCGCCTTAAATAACAGCACCTTTGTATTGACCGCCGCAACCGATAATATGATTGGCAGTTCCTTTTCAGATTTAATCGTGGGCGATTTTAGTGCCAGCGTTAATAATATCAATATTTCCGATCAAATTAATGGCGGTGCTGGTATTGACACTTTAAAACTATTTGGGACTGCCAATATGGCTACCTTGCCCTATACCATTTTAAATGTAGAAATACTGCAATTTGTGAATCCTGCTATCGTTGCTGGCACGGTGCTGGACACCTCAAAAATAACTGGTTTGAGCCGGGTGGAAATCAGTCAAGCCAATACCAATATCGCCACAGCAACCAGTTTACCTACCATCAAAACAGGCAATGGCGTTGCGTTGCAACTAGGAACAGCAACAGGCACAACGGCGGTGGGGCAAGTGTGGGAGCCTTCTAGCACTGATAGCAGTTTGACGTTACTGTTAAATGGCTTTGGGCGCAAAGAAGATGCCAATGCAACCTTATTGTTATCAGGCGAAACTGCAACCAGTTTAACGATTAATTCAATTGGCAGCTTTAACGGCATCACTTTAGTCAATACCGACACTATCACTCAAGAAACGATAACAGGTGATAAAGATTTACGCTTAACTCAAACACCGACTGCATTACAGGGGTTGGATGCCAGTGCCGCCACGGGGAATGTAGAAATCAATCTGAGTGCAGACAGTTTGCTCAGTGGTTTTACCTTTAAAGGCGGTGTGGGCAATGACAAGTTAATTCTGTCTGCCAACCAATTGGCAAGTTTGACTTCCGCTGCGCAATTAGATGGCGGCTCAGGGCTATTTGATGTGTTGCAATTGAGCGATAGCAGTTTTACCCCAGCGGTTTATACCGCGCTGAATAGTACGGTCGGTTTTGAATGGCTGTCATTGGCAAGCAACAATACCGTTTTTGATGCGACCGTATTGACGAATGTAAAAAATATAGGCATCGCCGCAACAACGACCAATGCCACACTCACAGGCGTGGGCGCAAGCAACAGTGTCCTCATTGATAACAGCCAAAACCATGATAGCATTGCGCTTGCCACTCAAACGGGGCAATTAAGCAGTACAATTGCTTTGGATAACAGTTCAGGCGCGAGTGCCACTATTTCAGCGTTGACCTTGACGGTTGCCAACCAAATTGCTCTCACCTCAACAGGAGTCAGTAGCAAAGCAGGCGGTATCAATAGTGTAACGGCGTTATCGGTAGTGGATAATTCAGTTGTAAAAGTAACCGGCGATACGGATTTAACCCTCACTAAAATCACCGCCGCGACGACGGGTGTAAAAGTCGATGCCACCTCTTTTACAGGTAAACTGTCTGTCGTAGGAACAAACAGTGCGGATACCTTAATCGGTGGCAGTGGCAATGACAACTTATCGGGTGGTTTAGGGATAGACAGTTTGTCAGGCGGAGCAGGTGCCGATAAATTTAGCCTCACTGCCACACTGGTTAACGGCGCAGGCGATAGCATCAGCGACTTTCAATCGGGTACGGACAAACTGGTATTAAAACTGAGCGAGTTTACTGGCATAACTTCCAGCGCAGGAACAGGCTTTTCAGTCGCGACCGATTTTGTTAGCATCGCGGGTGGCGTGGCAACGGCAGCAACTGATAGATTGATTTTTGACCCCAGCAAGGCAACGCTTTTTTATGACAGTGATGGCACAGGGACAAGTCCTGCGGTGGCGGTGGTGACGTTGGTAGGACAAACTGTTGCCGCCAGTGATTTTATCCTCACTGTTTAAGGGGCAAAATCCACCCAACCCTCCTTTACCAAAGGAGGGCTTTTCCCCGTTTTTAAAGGGGGCTAGGGGGATTTATTTTTGAGTTAATCTTACTGATTTCAACCCCCCTCTTTTACCCAGAAAATAAACATCATGGAGTAACAATGAGCAAAACTGAAAAAATCATTGAAAAAAGACGACCAGGCGGTGCATTAGCAACTCGTCCTTTGCATTTTATTTGGATTACCGACTGCTCAGGCTCAATGGCAGGCGATAAAATTCAATCGTTAAATCATGCGATTCGTGAAGCAATTCCCGCTATGCAAGGGGTTGCACAAGAAAATCCCTATGCCAATGTGTTGGTGCGAGCGGTGAAATTTTCTGATGCGGCACAGTGGCATCTTGAACAGCCAACGCCCGTGGCTGATTTTAAATGGGAAGATTTAGATGCTGATGGTTTAACCGACATGGGACGCGCCATGTCGCTAGTGGCAGAGCAGTTAAAAATGCCACCGATGAGTGACCGTGCCTTGCCGCCTGTGTTGGTGTTGATTTCTGATGGACAACCGACCGATGATTTTGAAGCAGGTCTGGCGCAGTTAATGGCGTTACCGTGGGGAAAAAAAGCCGTGCGAATTGGAATCGCGATTGGCGATGATGCAGACCACGATGTGTTGCAAAAATTTATTAATCATCCTGATTTAAAACCGCTGCAAGCTAATAATGCCGAGCAGCTCGTCCGTTATATTCGTTGGGTTTCTACCGCCGTTTTAAAATCTGCCTCAGCGCCTGCCAGTCAAGCAAAATTGCAAAACGTGGCAAATGTTCCCATTCCACCGATGCCTGTTGTCACGATTACCGATGCGGCGGATGTATGGTAGCCAGTTGGCAAGTGATTAGCAGCAGTGTGCTGGGGGCAACGCATTTGCAACATCACAAACCCAATCAAGATGCGTTGCGCCATTATCAAGCCGCATCAGGATTGCCGCTGATTATGGCAGTGGCGGATGGTCACGGCGGCGAAAAATACACCCACAGCGATTTTGGCGCAAAATTTGCGGTGAAAGCGGCGATTACAGTGCTGAAGGAAACCTTTAAAAACCCGGCGGACTTTTCCCTGACACAAATTAAACGCTTGGCTGAAAATGATATTCCCAAAGCGATTGTGCGCAGTTGGCGCGAGAAAGTCGATGAATATTGTTTACGGCAACCCGACTTAAATAACGAACACAAATACCGATATTTTGGCGCAACTTTATTAGTCGCGATGTTGCTACCTGAGTGTATTTTGTATTGGCAATTAGGTGATGGCGATATTGTGGTGGTGGAAGAAAATCAACACATTCATCGTCCGATGGCGGCAGATAGTCGCTTATTAGGCAATGAAACCACGTCGCTGTGCGGCAAAACCCCGTGGTTTGATTTTCGCTGTTGTTTTCATCCCTTACTCAACGAGCAGTTACCGCGTTGTATTCTGTTATCCACCGATGGCTACAGCAATGCCTATTCCAGTAATGCTGATTTTGAGCAAACCGTTTTAGATATTGTTGCCTTGATTAAAAGTGAAGGCTTGTTGTGGGTGAAAGAGCAATTGCCCGATTGGTTAGAAGAGGCATCTCACAAAGGCAGTGGCGATGATATTAGTGTGGGGATTTTGTATCACACGGATTTATAACAAACGAGGGAGTTCCTTTTTTAAAGGAGTTTTAATGCCTGATAACTTTAGAATCACTACTTACTGCTTTTTGTCAATTAATTTTTGTAGATATTTAAGTCCTAAAAGCTTACAATCAAATCTTCTAAAATTTTAAATTATGTCGTTGAATCAAGGTGATGAAAAAAATGAAAAAGAGATTTCAGGGTTCAATTGCACTTTTATGAAGGAGAAGTAAAATGAAAGCAAAACATATTATTCCTGCCATTGGGTTAGCAATGTGTGTGATGGATGGAGTGGCTATGGCTGCTCCAGTCAATAGTCTAAGTTTTAATATGGGTAGTAATATCGGTAGTAACATGAAGGTCAAGTTTCAAAATGCTGACGGTTCATGGAAAACTGTAACTGATAGAGCGGGTAATTTTGGCAGTTTTTCAGGTTCTGCTGGTGTTACTAAAGGCGCGACTTTGGATGGCTTAAAATTGTCTTTTGCTTACTGTATAGACTTATTTCATCCTGTTAGTCGTAATAAAGCGTACACAGCAGACGCTTCTTTTGATGGGGTTATCTCAGATAGAGGCGAAATCAACAATGCTGGAAAAGTTGCTTGGCTGATGACAAATCAAGCCAGTACCGCGACAACTTTAAACCAACAATCTGGACTCCAAGCAGCAATTTGGAAACAAATTTATGAGAATAAGTTTGAACTGTTGGATACTGGTGCAATCAAAACAGCGTATGATGGCTATATGGCTGTATTAGGTAACAATACCGCCCGCGTTAATAGTGTTGTATGGATTGATCCACATTCTGGAAAAATTGACAGCAACAATCCACTTGGAAAAACCAGTAACCAAGATATAGTTGCTGTATTTGAGGACTCTAATAACAAATACAGTGGAAAAATGATGGCTACTCCAATTCCATCTGCACTGTGGTTGTTTGGTTCTGCAATGGTTGGCTTAGTTGGTTTAGGCAAACGTAAAGCGCAAAAAAATGCGGTTGCGATGTAATGAAAGGCTAAGTTTACGGCGTTAAAAAGAAACGGTCTTTCGAGGCCGTTTTTTTATGCTTTAAAAATCTAAATCCCCCCGCCTGCGGCTTCCCCCTTTTTTTAAAGGGGGTTAGGGGGATTTAAACAGGGAAGCCATTCAAACCGCCTAGCCCACGGGACTAGGTGGTTGAATTTGACACACGATCCGCCCAACTGGGCAGATTGTTGAGTCCCTTACCTCTTTGACTGTACCACAGCCAAGGAGGTTTAGTACTCCTATTATTAGGAGTACTATTCTTAACTTTTTCATCATAGTCTTAATTCCTTCTAAACAACGCATTCATTCAAACCATATTCTGTAGCCATTCAGGAGGCTTTAAGACAAGTGTCTTTATCTGTTGGTGGCAATACTAAAAAACTCATTTTTCGTTTTAAGTGTTAGGACGAATCCCGTTCTCTATCTCATCACCATTTCCAGATTTCTCTGGCTTTGATGAGGTGGGCATTTGAGAACATCCTGTTAGTAATAATATCAGCAGAATTACCCATATGTGCTTTTTCATCATACACCTCCTTCGTCTTAATCCCTTCTAAACAGGGAAGCCATTTAAACATTGGCTCAGGGGATTAGTGTTCTCCTGAGCCATGAGAGGAGGCATTGTGGTCAGTTTCGACCACAATGCCCCCTTTACATCCTGCTAGCATTATTGCCAGCAGGATGATTGCTATTAAGTTTTTCATCATACACCTCCCCCTTTAGGGGTCTTAATCCCTTCTAAACAGGGAACGCAAATCCCCCCGCCTGCGGCTTCCCCCTTTTTTTAAAGGGGGTTAGGGGGATTTAAACAGGGAAGCCATTCAAACATTACTCTTTTTGAGTAGTTGTATCATTTTTTGGAGGTTCAACGCCTTCCTTGAGTCGTCCCCGCCCACATCCTACTACCAGCACTGCCAGTAGGATTACTAATAGGGCAAGCAAATCCCCCCGCCTGCGGCTTCCCCCCTTTAAAAAGGGGGGATTTATCCCTTCTAAACAGGGAAGCCATTCAAACCAGTCGTTCCTCAACAGCACGGATGCTAATCGTCTTAATCCCTTCTAAACAGGGAATATTTTTAGCAGACCATGCCAACGTGTGGACAATTAGGTTCTTTACCTACTGTAACTGTGCCACAGCTGGTAACCAATCCTCCTAATAGGGATACCAGGAAGATTATTAACCATATTTTCTTCATTACACAACTCCTTCTAAAAATGGGAGAAAAATCCCTTCTAAACAGGGCGGGTTTGAATGACTTAAAGCTATAAATTCAATCAAGCATATTGCTTATTCATTCACGCTTGCTAATATCTGATTGATAACGGCGGTGGAAATACGAAAATCAGAATCGTGTAACTTTTCAAACACCGCCCGTGCGGAAGAAATCAGTCCCTGCCTTTTCGCCTGACCGATAATGGCTGCCGTACCAGTCACAAACAAACCCTTTTCTTTCGCCACCGCGCGACCTGTGCGTTCATCCATAATCAGCAACACTTCATTGGCACGACTTAACCCCAAATTAATGCAATCGGTTTCGCCCGCATCCAAATCAATTTCTAATAACGGCTCTATCGGCTCAGGCCAAATTTGCAGCCAACTTGCGGCGATTGCCTGTGCAATGGCTTGTTTGCCCGGAACTTCTTTTTCCGGCAACACTTCCTGTTTTACCGATTCGGGCAAAAAAACCGTGCCAAACAACGGCGGCAACCATTTTAAGCCGTCCACGATTGCCAAGCCAATTAAAGGACTGGCATCAATCACCACAATCCGCGCCATGTCAGCTTAAGCCTGTTTTAACCATTGCTCTAAAGTGTCCCTATCTTCCAGCACTTCTTCTGCCGTTTGATTAATCACAGGAATCCCCAAACGCGAAATATGGCTGATGAACTCCGCCAAAGGTAAATTTGCCAGTTTTGCAGAACGGGCTAAGGACAATGCGCCCTCTTTGAGTAATGCGGTTGCTAACGCCAAACGTACCCCCGGCATATTGATGATGTTGGATGATTTAAGCCCCACCATTAAGGCATCGGGTTCATTTCGGTTCATGACCAACACTAAATCGTTATGCGCCATCCGCAACGCCGCACTTGGATTGTTTTTTAAACTGCTGACATTCACTGTTTTCATGGGCTTATCTCATGGGAAGATTGGATAGGCGCATTATAGAGCATTTCGCATTTTCAGACATAAAAAAAGCCCGTCAGCTCAAAACTAACGGGCTTTTGTTTTTAATCCCTTCTAAACAGGGAAGTGTTTCAAATACAAACCAAGCGCAATGCGGCGAGTTGATTGAGTCTTAATCCCTTCTAAACAGGGCATTCATTCAAACTTCTATTTTTTTTACCCTGACCGGATGTCAAAAGTCTCAATCCCTTCTAAACAGGGCAAGCAAATCCCCCCGCCTGCGGCTTCCCCCCTTTAAAAAGGGGGGTTAGGGGGGATTTCTAAACAGGGAAGCCATTCAAACAGAAAAGTTTTTTAAATAAAATTTAAGGAAGTAAAAGTCTTAATCCCTTCTAAACAGGGCGCGTTTGAATGGCAAACACACAATGCCCCAAGTCATCGGCACAGGTCAAGTTATTTTTTATGCGACAGTGGCAAACGTTCTACCCGCTCTGCTATAGTTTTCCCTAACAAACCACAGCCCAAGGAGTTTGCATGAACCACCCGCACCTTTTACAACATTCTTGCCAAATTGCCCTAAGCGGCTTATTACAAGCGATAGGCACGTTTGCAGCACGCGCAAACGCAGAAATACCGGCTTTTTTATCCAGTAAGGCGATGAAACTTGATGACGCGCTGTTAAAAATAGCCCATCAATTAGCCACAGGTTTAGAGAATGCTGACAAAAACAGCAATGCCCAACATTTCACCCTGTTTGCGCAAATCCATCTCGATGAAAATAAAAAGAGACCTGAAGCGAAAGAAACCTATTGTTATCCGCTCACGCCGTTAACGCCTGATTCGATTTTTCCTATTAAAACAACAGCCTATCGAGAAAACTACACGCAATTATGGCAACAGTTTGAAACCGCTTTAGCGCAAATTCCAACCTCACATCAACAAAATTTACCGCTGTGGTTAGACCATTTTGATAGCTGCCTGCAAACTTATACGCATAATATTCCCGCAACAACTGCCGCAGGGGTTTCGTTGTATGACCATGCCAAAACCACCACCGCGATTGCGACAGCTTTATGGCGTTATCAGCAAACGCACGCCGATTCAGCATTAAGCGACAAAACCGCGCAGAAATTTTTATTGATTCAGGCGGATTTTTTCGGCATTCAAAACTTCATTTTTGCACACGGCGGCGATAGCACCAAAAAAGCCGCGAAACTGTTACGCGGTCGCTCGTTTTATGTGTCACTGATTACCGAATGTGCGGCGTTAGCGGTCTTAGAAGCGTTAGAACTACCTGCAACCAGTCAAATCATTAACGCCGCTGGCAAATTTTTAATTGTTGCGCCAAATACGGATGAGGCGAAATCTGAATTAAAAAAATTGCAACAAACCTTTAACGCTTGGTTTTTAACACAAAGCTATGGGCAATCGGGATTAGGTTTAGCGTGGCACGCGGCAAGTTGTGATGATTTTCTAAATTTCGATGCGTTAATGAAAAAATTACACGCAAAATTAGAACGCAGTAAATATCAGCATTTTGATTTGTGTGGTGATAAACCAGCAGCGGCAGTATTCGCTAATTATTTAGACAGTTTTAACAATGAATTCGGAGTTTGTCAGCTAAATGATAAAGCTCCCGCCGTTAATAAAGATAACATCAGCCAATTAGCCCAAGACCAAATTAATATTGGTAGTTGGTTAATTCGGCAACAGCGGTTAATTATCAGCAAGCATACAATTAATGGGCTAAATGCGTTAAAAATTCCATTATTTAATTACACGGTGCATTTTGTCGAAGCGGAAGGTTTGCGCGGTAAATTTAGTGAAGACGTTAAAAGCGGCAATATTCGCCGCTTATTTGATTTTAGTCCAGCCAGTAGTAAAACCTTTGCCTTATGGAATGGTTATGCCCGCCGTAATATCAGCGGTTATGTGCCGTATTTTAAAGCCGAAGATGAATATCACGATGAAAAATACCTGAAGTTTTTAAATGATGAGGATTTAGACGAGGTAGAAATTAATGCACCTAAATTGCTGAATCATTTAGCTTTAGAGGATGTCAATCTTGAAAATGACGGTCATTGGTATGGGATTAAAGCCTTAGCCGTTTTAAAAGGCGATATTGATAATTTAGGGGCAATTTTTCAAAATGGTTTGGAGAAACAAAGCTTTGCAAAAATGGCGGCGTTATCGCGACAAGTGAATAACTTCTTTGCGGTGTATTTGCCTTATTTGTGCCAAAGCAAATACAAAAATACTTATATCGTGTTTGCCGGTGGCGATGATTTCTTTTTATTAGGCTCTTGGCATCAATTAATGGATTTGGCTAATGAATTAAGAAAAGAATTTAGTCGTTATGTGGTGAATGAGCAGATTCATTTTTCGGCGGGGTTAACGGTCATGAAACCGAAAATTCCGATTTACCAATTAGCGAAAATTGCCGAAGAAGCCTTAGAGCAATCAAAAAAATACGAAGGTAAAAATGCCGTAACGTGTTTTAAACAAACCGTCAGTTGGCAAGAATTTGAAATCTTAACCACAGACCGTTATGACCGCTTAGAAACTTTACGAGAAAGTTATGAATTATCAACAGCTTATATTTATAGTTTACTGCGTTTAACCAACATGGCAGCCGATAACACTAAACCTGAAAACGCGCTGTGGCGGTCACAATTGTATTACCGCACTTATCGCGCCATTGCGAATAAAAAAGGTTTAGAAAAAGACGCTAAAAAACGTGCTTGTGCAGAATTAACCCACGATATAGGCATAAAAGGCATTCAAGAATTAAAACACGGTTATCAAATTACCTTACACGCCCATCTTTACACCCACCGCAAACAAGCTTAAGGAATTATTATGGCTCATCAGAACTCATCAAAAGAAAATGAAAATAGAGTTAGTGTTAATAAAAATCTAGGATTTATTTCTTTTGACCAATTGAAAACATTAATTGATTTTAAAAAACTTCAAACAGAAATTAAAGGTGAGGAAGTCTTTTTATTTGATGAAATAGCCGATGAAATGGCTTATCGAATTTCTAAATATGAAGATGGAAATAAATCCTCACAGTTGCGTAAATATTACGACGAGGTATTAATGTGGGATAAAAAAATTAAAAATCCAGAACAATATTTTGAATATTTACCCTTAATAAAAATGATTAATGCTAAAGTCGCTTATGCTAACGGGCGAGGTGGAAATAAACCTTTGGTAGATAAAAATTTTGTTGATTTAATTCGGCATTGTTTAGGGCAATTAAAATCACCGGATAAACCTGAAAATGAGGATTCTAAAAAGAAAGCTCTGGCAACATTTACAAACTTCAAACTGTTTTTTGAAGCGTTTATGGGCTTTTACAAAGTTTATAAACCGAAATAATTAAGGATTTAACATCATGCAATTAAAAAACATTCAACAAATCAGCGGTCAAATTGAATTACTCACCGGCTTGCATATTGGCGCGGGTAATGAAGAAGTGCATATCGGCGGCATTGATAATGCGGTGATTAAACATCCGCATACAGGGCAGCCTTATATTCCCGGCTCAAGTTTAAAAGGCAAAATGCGTTCTCTTTTAGAATGGCGGGCGGGATTAGTCGGTATCACTAAAGGAAAACCTGTTGCAATTGATGATTTAGAAAAGTTGTCAGAGCAACAAAAACCACAAGCCGAAACTATTATCAAATTGTTTGGCATGGCGGGTGATACGAAAAATGAAAAAAAAGCCGCTGAAATTGGCGCAACTCGTTTGGCATTTTGGGATTGTGCTTTGAATAAAGAGGAATGGGAAAAAATTACCCCTGAAAATTCGCTTTATACTGAAGGAAAATGGGAAAATACGATTGACCGTATTACTGGTGTTACTGTAAATGGCGGTATTCGTCAAATTGAACGAGTTCCTGCGGGTGTGTTTTTTAATTTTAAGTTGAATATCAAAGTCTTAACCGATAAAAATGGGCAGAACGAGGATTTTTTGAATACGGTGTTGGCGGGGTTAAAACTGCTGGAATTTGACAGCATCGGCGGTAGCGGCTCGCGCGGGTATGGCAAAATCAAATTTACTGATTTGCAATTGAACGGTGATGATTTGCAAAGCCGTTTTGATGCGGTTGAGCCATTCAAGGTGGTTTAAGTGAAACGCTTAACTTTTACCCTGACTCCTAAAACCGCTTTTGCCACACCGCTGCATGGCGATACCTTGTTTGGGCAATGTTGCTGGGCAATTTTACATTTACACGGTGAAGCAAAATTGACTGAATTATTAGCCGGTTACACAGAAAATAAGCCGTTTATGGTGGTTTCTGATGCTTTGCCACAAGGATTTCTCGCCCGTCCTGCAATGCCAGCGGAATTGTTGGGATTTAATTCTGATGATGCTAAAAATCGTAAAGAACAAAAAAAGGCAAAGTGGTTTCCTGAATCGGTTTTAGCCATGCCGTTAAAAAAATGGGCAAGCGAAGCTAAAACGGATGAAGACATGGTAAACACTTTTCTTTCTGATGATGAAAAAAGGAAATGCAAGAGTAAAAATGAAAAGCCACGTTATTTAATCAGCGATGAACCACAAGACCACAACAGTTTAAACCGTCTTAGTGGCACAACCGGAACAGGCGACGGCTTCGCGCCGTTTCAACGGCAAACGTTTTGGTATCACCCTAACGTTAAACTGACTTTGCTTGTTGATTTAGATGAAAATTGTTTTACTAACAATGACTTATTGGATATTTTACAGTGGGTCGGTGAAACCGGTTATGGTAAAGAGGCGAGCTGTGGACTAGGGAAATTTGCAGTGAGTTTAGATAATGCCATTCGTCCTGAGCTAGTCGAAGGACAAGCTCAAGCCAATGCGTGGCTAACCTTAGCCGCCTGTGCGCCACAAGGTTTAAAGTGGAATTCTAAGAACTGTTATTATCAGACGTTTAGCCGCTTTGGTCGGCATGGCGATAGGGCGGTACACCAAGGCAGCCCGTTTAAAAATCCAATCTTGATGGCCGCGCCGTTTGCGGTTTTAACACCTGAAAAAATGACACCACAGCATTTTACCGGACAAGGTTTAACCGGCTTATCGAAAACCATTGAACAAACGGTTCATCAAGGTTACGCGCCAGTATTGCCGGTGCTTTTAGGAGTGAAAAATGAATAAGCCTTTTATGGAAACTGTGCAGTGCAGTATTTCAACCCTAAGTCCTGTGCATATTGGCTGTGGGGAGGATTATTATCCGACTAATTATGTGATTGATGGTGGATTTTTGCATCATTTTGGTGAAGAAGCGTTATTAAAAAGCTTAAATTCTACCGAACTAGATAATCTTGTTAAATTAGCAAATGAAGCGGATGAAGACAGTATTAGAAAAATTCAAGGGGATATTTATAAGAAAAAAGACCCGTTAAAAAATTATGCTACCCATACCGTGCCAGTCTCGAAAGAGTTGGAAAAATTTTATCTCTCACGAATTGGCAAAACCTCACAACATGAAAGCGGTGGTAAAAAGGTCAATAATCAATTGGCAATTGCTCGCCATGCCTTTAATCCTTATAGCAATACGCCTTATTTTGCAGGGAGTTCAATAAAAGGCGCGATTCGTACCGCTTTGTTGAATGCTGAAAATGACGGTAGAGCATTACCAGAAAAATTGACTGGAAACCATCCAGCCAAAACATCAAACCGGCAATTGCAGGAAAATGTATTGAAATATAGAGATATTACTGATGATCCGTTACGCTTGTTAAAAATCAGTGATGCCAATTATCAACATCCTGATGCGTTGCATGGGTTGGAAATCCGTTTTGCAGCAAATAGGAAAAATAAAGTAATAAAAGAAGGGGCTATAACAAAAGTAAATAATGGAATACCTATCTTACTGGAGTGTTTGCCAGCATATCGTCATTGTAGTTTTAGTTTTCATATCAATTTTTTAACTGATGAAAAATTAAATTACCGTTGGAATATAAAACAGATCGCCCAGACTTGTAATGATTTTTTCTTACAACATCTATTAAAAGAATTAGATTTAATTCAACATCCTGAGCTTAATTATGTGGATAATCAATGGGCTAATGGTTTAAAAAAATTATTAGCAGGTGAATTAGGCAATGCCTTAAAACAAAATCAAGCTTTTTTACTAAGAATTGGTAAATATGGTGGCGCGGAAAGTAATACTTTAAACGGTGTGCGGCATATTAAAATTACACAGGGTAAAGACAAAAAGACAGGAAAAAACAATCCTGATAAATATTTGTCGAAAACAACAACAATTTGGCTCGCTGGCGATAACAAAGACCAACAACGTGATTTATTACCTTTTGGTTGGGTTTTGGTCGAAATTGGTAATACAAAATTAACCCAAACTGCGCAATTTTTAACATCCCAAGCGGCGGCAGATTATCAAAAGCAGCAACAGTTACAGGCTTTAAGCGAACAACGGACGCAATTTTTAGCCGAAGAGCAAAAACGCCGTGCCTTAAAAGCACAACAGGAAGCCGAGGTCATTGAAAAACAACGCTTACAAGTTGAAGCGCAAGCGGTTAGAACCGCACAATTAGCCATGATGAGCGCGGAACAGCAGATTATTTTTGAGCTAACAGAGGCTTTTGCCAAAGATAAAAATCCTGACCCAAACGGCACATTGCGGCAAGCTTTAACCCGTGCGATTAAACAGGCGGAAAATTGGTCAGCCGTTGATAAACAAGTGTTACTAACCATCGGCAACGCCTTGTGCAACGTCTGGGGCAAGCCGAAAAAACTCAAAGATCAGCTTAAAACCTTACAAGGCTAACCATGAAATTCGTTGACCCCAAAACCGACATCGCTTTTAAAAAAATCTTCGGTAATCAGGCGCATAAAAACATTTTAATTGAATTCTTAAATGAATTATTAGAACTGGAATATCCAATTGCCGATGTCGAGATTAATAACTCGTATCAACCGCCACGCTTGGAAGGCTTAAAAGAAACCACGCTCGACATTAAAGCCAAAGACCGCTCAGGGCGCGAATTTATTGTGGAAATGCAGGTGGAAAAAGAAATTGCGTTTTACAAACGCGCCCTGTATTACAGCAGCAAAGCCTATAGCCAACAATTGGATAAAACTGAAAAATACCATTTGCTCAAACCGGTGATATTTTTAGGCATTTTGGATTTTTGCATTTTTAACCATACCGCGCCTTGCTCACGGCATTTGATTTTAAACAGTGAAAATCAAAGTCACGATTTAAAAGATTTGGAATTTAACTTTATCGAATTGCCGAAATTCACCAAGCAAGAACATGAACTGGAAACAATCAGCGATAAATGGCTGTTTTTTATCCAACAAGCGGATAATTTAGATCATATTCCTGAAAATGCTGATACCGCAGCGTTACAACAAGCCTATGAAATTGCGCAGCAGCACCGCTGGACGCGCGAAGAGTTGGAGGTTTACGATTATCAAGGGCTGCAACTGGGCAAAACGCGCGGCATGATTGAGACGGGGCGTATTGAAGGTGAACGGGAAGGCATTCAGAAAGGCAAATTGGAAGTGGCGCGAAATTTATTAACGGTGTTGGATAATGCAGCGATTGCGCAAGCAACTGGCTTGGATGTCGCGGTGATTGTGCGTTTGCGTCAGGAGCAACATCAATGTTAGCTTTCGCTCGTTTCCAATTCAACTTCCAAGTCGAAACCCCGCTGCATTTGAACTTTTACTCCGGCTCGATGCTACGCGGAGCATTTGGACACGCACTGCGGCATTTAAGCTGCATGACCAAAATGCCCGACTGCAAAAGCTGTATGTTATACCGCAGTTGTCCGTATCCTTTGGTATTTGAACACCCGCCGCAAGAATCAAACTTTCAGAAATTTAATAATATTCCTAACCCTTACATCATTGAACCGCCGCCGCTGGGCAACAAAATTTATCAAGTCGGTGAAGTGTTGAGTTTTAATATGGTGCTGATGGGGCAAGCGATGGCGCAACTACCGCTGATTATTTTTGCTTGGCAACGCGCGTTGCAACAGGGATTGGGCAAAGAACGCAGTCGGGCGACGTTGTTAAACGTGATTGTTGAGCCAGACCAACCGCACGCGCAAGAGATTTATAACGCTTTGGAAGGCAGTGCGGTGCAGGCTTATCAAGCGCGTGTGCCGCCGTTGTTAGCGCAAACCGACGCTTTAACCTTGCAATTTGTTACGCCGCTGCGGATTCAAAAACAAGGCACATCAAGCGCGTGTGCCGCCGTTGTTAGCGCAAACCGACGCTTTAACCTTGCAATTTGTTACGCCGCTGCGGATTCAAAAACAAGGCACAATTTTAAGCCGTGAGATGACCGCGCGGGATTTTTTAAGTGCATTAGTGCGGCGGTATTTTTTGTTATTGGAATTTCATGGGCAGAATTATCACGCACCCGATTTTCCTCAGTTGCTGGCTTTAGCACAAGCTATTGATTTTCAAAAAGACTTTAGCTGGTGTGATTGGCAGCGGTATTCCAATCGGCAGCAGCAGGCGATGAGTTTGGGCGGGGTGTTGGGTCGGGTGGTTTTGCATGGCGATTTGTCGGCGTTTTTGCAGATGTTGCAAGCGGGGCAGTGGCTGCATATTGGCAAGGAGACAACGTTTGGGATGGGGCGGTATCAAATTTTAAAATAACTTGACCTGCTTTATCAATTTAAGGCATCCTTTGTCACAGCCATTCAAACGAAAATTTATGCGTAGGCAATGGTCATTTTTAACTCTTTGATTTTATTGATAAAAAAGCTAACTTTAAAAGGGCGATTTGATGGGTCAAAAATGCGCTTATAACTTATTGATTTTAAACGGTAATTTAGAAAGCGCAGGGTTTGAATGGCTTCCCTGTTTAGAAGGGATTAAGACCGTGTACTTGAGCTGAAGCTCCGAATAGAACTGTGTTTGAATGGCTTCCCTGTTTAGAAGGGATTAAGACATCGGTACACTCGCCGATATCAAAGCCTTTTGTTTGAATGGCTTCCCTGTTTAGAAGGGATTAAGACACACTCGCCGATATCGTAACCTTTTTTGAAACAGTTTGAATGGCTTCCCTGTTTAGAAGGGATTAAGACGGGCAAAGATTGAGGCATTAGAATTAGCGATAGTTTGAATGGCTTCCCTGTTTAGAAGAGATTGAGACCGTTTAATTGCCGCAGCGATTAGTGCGCTAATTGGTTTGAATGAATGCCCTGTTTAGAAGGGATTAAATCCCCCCTAACCCCCCTTTTTAAAGGGGGGAAGCCGTAGGCGGGGGGATTTGCGTTCCCTGTTTAGAAGGGATTGAGACTTTAGCTAATTGGATGGCAATTGTGCTACCCTTATCCGCATGATTATTGTCGTTGATACCAATATTTTTGTCGGTGCTTGCATGGGAACGGGGGCTTGTTCTGATGTGATTGCCTCATGCTTGCACACAAACCACACGCCCTTAATGGGGGCGGCTCTGTTTGCTGAGTACACTGATGTGATTAATCGTGCCGACATTTTCAAAGCACACCACTTAAATCAAAATGAGCGTAACGAATTGCTGGACATCTTTTTGGCTTATTGTCGCTGGACAGAAATTTATTACAGTTGGCGACCTAATTTGAAAGACGAGGCAGATAACCATTTAATTGAGTTGGCGGTGGCAGGTGGCGCACAATGTATCGTGTCACGCAATATTAAAGATTTAAACAGCGGTGAATTATTATTCCCTGAAGTTTTAGTGATGACACCTGAAACGTTTTTACAAGGAGATTTTCTATGAGCGCGTTGACTTTGAGATTACCCGACCAAAAACATCAACGTTTAAAAGAATTGGCAAAAAGCAAAGGCATGAGTGTTAATCATTTGTTTGATGAGTTTACGACTTTGATTTTGGCAGAGTTGGATTTAAAAACACAATTTGAAATCCGCGCAAATCGTGGGCAAGGCAAAGCCGCACGCGGGTTTGAATTGTTGGATAAAGCTAAATTGCAACAATTTGAATAAATGCCCTGTTTAGAAGGGATTAAGAC
>JAIFMS010000055.1 GCA_020048335.1 Methylococcaceae bacterium
TACTAACATATTCGGATGATAGTTTTGTGATAACACCATCATCGTGGCAATGGCACGAATCGCACCTTCTTTTACTGTTTCCGATAAGTTATTCATCATTTCAGGTTTGGTAATTTCCTCTGCCATAAAGTGTGCAAGGCGATTGCCAAATAAACGCAGCCGTGCCTCGCGTGCCACTTTGTAAATGACATAAGCATCCCACAACCCTGTAATGGGAATGGCAATCCAAGCAAACCCTAAGCGCGAGCTGCCTTTGCCAAAAATACTCAGCAAAATAAAATTAACCAGCGAGCTGCTTAAAATAACTTTGGCTTTATACAGTAAACCAACCAACAAAAGCTTGGATTTTGGGACGTGTTTGAGGGGGTCGATGTTCAGATAACGCACAATCGGGTCAGGCAATTCTAAAGCCGCGCGGGCTAAAATATTTTCTACGCTGTCCATTTCAGGCAGGGAAGGGGAATGGTGCATTCGATGGTCGCCTGTTAAACAGGCTAAACTGTGGGTTGTGCGTAAGCCAAGCCAAAATAACACCGCCATTTCAATCACTAACATCACTAATACAACAAGGACATAGTAGGTGTAATAGAGCGCGGGGCTAAATGCGGCGTGATATTTCCATTCAAACCAAATAGAGACCACCGTGGTTAAAGCACCAATCGCAAAAGCAATCACCGCCGCAAATAGGGTAATGCTGTTGGTGAGGGTTTCTGTCATATCATCAGGCGGTAAATCATCAATGGTAAGGTCGGAAAACTTTTCAGTCCCTACGCTTTGTGCTAAATATTGATAATAGCGTACTCCAAGTTTTTCCAGAAAACCTGTGGCTTGCTCGCGTGAATAAGCAGGTATTGAGTGATTTTCAGTTTCCATGAGAATACGCTCCTGAGATGGATTAATTTAAACGGTGGCTAACCAGCCTGCAATAAAACTTTGCGTTAGTCGTAATACGTCATGTTCTATTTCAGCCGTGCGGGTTGGATTATCTTTTTCTGTCATGGAGAGGCTACAGAGTCCATGCACACTTGCCCACAAAATACGGGCGGCTTGTTGTTGCTGTGCTGCGGTTGTATTGCCAGCAAGCTGTTGAAAAAAAAGTTCACCCTCCTGAAAAATAGCCGCGTGTTTTTCTTGATACCAAACAGGCAGGGGCTCTAGGGTAAGCCGCTGTGTAGAGAGCATTTGCCAACGATGAAAGTTTTGTCTTGCAAAGGCTAAATAAGTTTGCATTAACGCCAGCAAGTGTTGCTCAGGTGGCAGAGTAGTGGGAATTTGGGCTAATTGGGCGGCTAAATCATCCAAAGTAATCGCTTTTAATTGCAGAATTAAATCCGCCATATTGTCAAACACTTTGTAAATACAGCCCACTGTGTAGCCTATTTCCATCGCAATTTCACGCACTTTTAACGCACCTACCCCTTCTTCTGTGACCAGTGTTTTCGCGGCCTGAAGCACCATTGCCTTGATTTGTGCTTCACTGTGTTCGGTTCTTCGTGCCATAGGGTGTTTCCTTAAATCAAGACAAGCGAGGCTTAAGGCGCAGATAAAACGTCTGCACAGGCTTTAGGCATCACAGGATGGGGTGGGGAAGGTGTGTGCTTAACTATGGGGGCTTTTTCAAACCAGCTTATCAATTCCGCACCACAGCCATCCCCTGCGGGAATCGCGGCTTGTTTTTCACAGTCAGGGCTGTCAGGCGGACAATGCAGACGTAAATGAAAATGGTCATCGTGATAAAACCACGGGCGGATTTTGCGTAACCAGTCACGCTCCTCACCTGCGCTGTCACATAATTCTTTTTTGATATATGGATTCACAAACACTCTGTCCACCTCGGGCAATTGTGCGGTTAATTTAAGCACTAAGGTATGTTGCTGTGTCCACCTATTTTTATCCAGTCCTGGTTTATCAATGGTTAGCATCGTGGGCTGGTGAATGTTACTGCGTTGTGCATTAGCATTGGCATAGCTGTTGGGGTCTAAATTAAACCAAACATCAGCATCAAGTCCTGTTTGATGGCTGCGGTGTCCAAAAGGCAACGGCCCGCCGCGTGCTTGTCCTAAATCGCCAATCTGTAAGGGGTTGATGGCTTGTTGCTGGGCTTGTTTTGCCAAAGTTTGTAGTGCTTGAATTAAGCTTGGATGACCATAATGGCGATGCCGTTCCAAGTGAACCACCAAATAGCCTTCCCCTTGTAATGGCAGGGCTTGTGCGCCTGCAATACAGCCACTATTAGGCTTGCCAATAACGCGCGGCTGGGCTTGAGTTGGATTGGAAACGGTTGCCCAAGTTTTTGCCATAACAGGTGATGATAATAACAAACAGGTTCCGATTAAAAATTTTTTGTGTGACATCATCTTAAATGTCTCCTTAAAGAAGTGTTTGTGCTTGTAAATCAGCATGATAGGAAGAACGCACCAGCGGCGCACTGGCAACTTGTTTAAAGCCTAATCCGGAGGCTATTTTGGCATATTCTGCAAATTGTTCAGGATGAATATAGGCTTTCACGGGTAAATGGTCTTTACTGGGTTGCAAATATTGTCCAAGTGTCAACATCGAACAACCATGCGCCAGTAAATCCTTCATTACTTGCACAACTTCCTCTGTTGTCTCCCCTAATCCAAGCATTAAGCCTGATTTGGTTGGAATGCTTGGCAATCTGGCATGATGCAATGCTAATAAATTCAGTGATTGTTGATAATCTGCGCCAGGTCTGGCTTGTGGATAAAGGCGTGGCACGGTTTCTAAATTGTGATTAAACACATTACACGGTTGGGCGACTAAAATGTTCATCGCCTTTTCCAAGCGACCACGAAAATCAGGGACTAAAATTTCAATGTTGGTGGTTGGACTGTGTTGCCGAATCGCTTGAATACAAGCGGCAAAATGTCCTGCGCCGCCATCGCGTAAATCATCTCGATTAACCGAGGTAATTACCACATATTTCAACGCCATTTCTGCAATGGTAATAGCCAGATTTTCAGGCTCGGCTGGATTTAGAGCTTGTGGCTTGCCATGTGCCACATCACAAAAGGGACAACGTCGCGTACACAAATCGCCCATAATCATAAAAGTTGCCGTGCCGTGTGAAAAGCATTCGCCTAAATTTGGACACGCTGCCTCTTCACAGACAGTGTGTAAATTTTGCTGGCGCAAGGTTTGTTTTAAACGACTGATTTCTGGATTGGCAACGACTTTAATTCGTATCCAATCCGGTTTGCGTAACGGCGCGGTCGTTGTTTCAACTTTAATCGGAATGCGTGCCAATTTATCCGCATTGCGCTGATGCGATTGTGGAGTAGAACGCGATGGGGCTTTGCTGTGTGTCATATAAAGGCTTTGAGTAAGGCGGAAATAACAGGGATGGCAAGCTCTTCTGTGCGAATAGTTACGCCTTCAGCAGCAAGCGAGGTTACTTTTAAGTCAGGATAACCACAGGTGTTAATGGCATCAAAAGGGCTTAAGTCTAGTTGATTGTTTAAACTTAAACCGTGATAACAACAGCCTTTTTTAACCCGTAACCCAACCGAACCGATTTTTTTTTCACAAACATAAACCCCAGGGGCTTCTGCTTTGGCATAAGCGTTAATACCGTATTGAGCCAATGCGGTTATCATGGCTTGCTCTAATAAAGTGACTAATTGCCGAATGTTGAGATGAAGACGCTGGATGTCAAACAGAGTGTAAATCACCAGTTGCCCTTGCCCATGATAAGTGATTTGTCCACCACGGTCAGATTGCACCAGAGGAATTGAATTAGCCGATAATAAATGTTCTTTTTTGCCATTTAAACCTAAGGTGTAAACGGGGGGATGTTCGATAAGCCAGATTTCATCGGCGGTTGTTGGATTACGCTGCAAAGTGAAATCTTGCATTGCCCGCAGTGTAACAAGATAGTCTTGTAGTCCTTGTTGTCGAATGATAGGCGGCATTTGAGTTTTAAGTTTTGCAGAGATAAAGTGGCTATTGAACTAAAAACTTGCCCAATTTTTGCATGGCTCGACTGAACGATTTATTTGTAAACTTAAGCAATAACCTTGTGTCATTGTTAATAAAATTAGCAATACTGTCAAGTTGTAACTTTTTAACGATTGCACTGATGACTGGAATTTGCCTGTCACTGTTAATAAAAAAAACCCATGTCAGTTATGACACGGGTTTTTAATTTTTTCAACGCCGTTTCAAGAACAGAATGAATTAACCATTGACTAAATAATGGGTAAAAATACTCGCGGCATACCCTAATGCAATCACAGGAGTCCATTTTAAGTGACTGAAAAAAGTATATTTATGGTTAGATTGTCCCATCAGCGCAACGCCTGCCGCAGAACCGACTGATAGCATAGACCCACCGACACCTGCGGTTAATGTAACTAACAGCCATTGATATAAGTCCATGTTTAAATTCATGTTTAATACCGCAAACATCACAGGAATATTATCCACAATGGCGGATAAAATACCGACTAAAATGTTAGCAGTGGTGTGTCCTAAACCGTCATACATTGTGCCAGATAATAGTTCTAAATAGCCGATGTAACCCAAGCCACCGACGGCAAACACTACACCGAAGAAGAACAACAAAGTGTCCCATTCTGCGTTATGCACTTGTTGAAAAATATCAAATTTTTCTTCGCCTTTTACATGATAGACAGTTTTCAAGGCATAAGAATAGGCCATTAAAATACCCAAACCAGTCATCATGCCCATAAACGGTGGCAGATGTAAGAACTGTTTGAAGCTTACGGCTAAACCAATCGTAAAAACAAACAGCAAACACACTTCAATCGCACCTTTTTTCATTTGAACCGCTTCTTCATTCGTGGCTTCTGGATGGACATCAGGCACGGCAAAATACATAAAAGCCGCAGGCACTGCATAATTCACCAGTGAAGGAATGAATAATTTGAAAAAGTCAAAAAACTCAGCATAACCTGCTTGCCAAACCATTAAGGTGGTAATGTCGCCAAAAGGACAAAACGCCCCGCCTGCATTGGCAGCAATCACTAAATTCACAAAACCGATAGAGATAAATTTTTCATTATCTTTGCCTACCGCTAAAACCACCGCGCCAACCAGCAATGCGGCGGTCAAATTGTCTGCAACAGCGGATAAGAAGAACGTGATAACCCCTGTAATGACAAACAATTGCCGATAACCAAATTGTTTTCGCACCAGCCAAGAGCGCAAGGCTTCAAACACATTGAGCTTTGCCATACTATTAATATAGGTCATCGCAACCAATAAAAACAACATTAACGCGCCGTATTCTTTTAAGTTGTGTTCAAAGGCTTCGTGTAATTGTTCGGTTGAAATTCCCGCTTGGGCGGCGAGAATGGCAACGTGCGCCCAAATAATCCCTGCGGCTAAAATCACAGGTTTGGATTTGCGCATGTGGGTAAATTCTTCGGTCATCACAAAACCGTAAGCGACCAAGAAAATCAACACGCAATAAACCCCGCGTTCTGTTCCTGTTAGCCCTAGGTTGCCAAATTTATCTTCACCTGCTATTGCCAAATCAGGCAGCAGCAGTAAAGATGCTAAAATAATGAATAAACGTAACAAAGTAACCTCCTTTCTTTAATTATAAGTAGCTAAAAAGCAAATAAAAAATTCAACCCGCAATATTATCATTATACAATAAGCTTTGTCATTTAATGGCTTGTGGACTTACGATGTGCTATCGGGTCTAATTTGCTTTCATTTACTCACTATTTTTCTATGTATCAATACAACAGCGACGATCAAAAACTTATTGAAGAACGGGTGACGCAGTTTCGTGGTCAAACCGAACGCTTTTTAAACGGCGAACTACATGAAGACCAGTTTCGTGCGTTACGCTTAATGAACGGCTTGTATGTACAAACCCATGCGCCGATGTTGCGGGTCGCGATTCCTTATGGACTGCTTTCTGCCCAGCAAATGCACAAATTAGGCGATATTGCTAAAAAGTACGATAAAAATTATGCGCACTTTAGTACTCGGCAAAATATTCAATATAATTGGCCGCAGCTGGAAAAAGTGCCTGATATTTTGGCAGAATTGGCAACCGTGCAAATGCACGCGATTCAAACCAGTGGAAATTGTCTACGCAATACGACCACCGACCATTTAGCGGGGGTGTGTCAAGATGAACTTGAAGACCCGCGTCCTTATTGTGAAATTATTCGCCAATGGACGACCTTTCATCCTGAATTTGCTTATTTACCGCGTAAATTTAAAATTGCCGTCAGTGGGGCAGCGCATGATAGAGCGGCTACGCAATTTCATGATATTGGGATTCATTTGGTTAAAAATGACGCAGGTGAAATCGGTTTTCGGATTTTGGTTGGCGGCGGTTTAGGGCGTACCCCTGTCATTGGCTCAGAAATTCGCCCCTTCTTAGAGAAAAAACATTTGCTGTCGTATTTAGAAGCGATTTTGCGAATTTATAACCTCTACGGGCGGCGCGATAATAAATACAAAGCGCGGATTAAAATTTTAGTCAATGAAACAGGGATTGACCGCTTTCGCCAGCAAGTCGAAGCAGAATGGCTAGTTATCAAAAATAGCATGGAATTGAGTGCCGAACAAATTGCAGAAATGAAAGGCTATTTTCCACTTCCTGCTTATGAACCCGATGCAGCGGTAGATACAACCTTTAGTGCGCAATTAACCAGCGATGCGGCTTTTGCAACGTGGGTAAAATTTAATACGCAAGCGCATAAAGTGGCAGGCTATCGAGCGGTGTTTGTTTCTTTAAAAGCCCCCGATTCCCCCCCTGGCGATATTACCGCTGAAAATTTACACGCGGTTGCGGATTTAGCAACAGCGTACAGTTTCGGTGAAATTCGCAGCACCCATCGGCAAAACTTGGTGTTAGCGGATGTCAAACAAGCCGATTTATATCCGTTGTGGCAAAAACTCGCGGCGGTGCAGTTAGCTACGCCGAATATTGGCACGGTGACGGATATTATTTGCTGTCCGGGTTTGGATTTTTGTGCATTGGCAAACGCAGGCTCGATTGGCGTGGTTAAAGCGTTAAACGAAGTCTTAGATGATATGGATTACATTCACGATTTAGGCGACATAAAAGTTAATATCTCAGGCTGTATGAATGGCTGTGCGCACCAAAGTGTTGGGCATATTGGCGTTTTGGGGGTGGATAAAAAAGGGGTGGAATGGTATCAAATTACCTTAGGGGGTAGTTCAGAAAATGAAGCGGCTATCGGTGAACGGTTAGGGCCTGCGGTGGCACAGGATAAAATTGTTTCTGCCATTACCACGCTATTAGAGGTGTATGTTGCCCAACGTTTGGAGGGTGAATCTTTTTTAAATACAGTAAAACGGGTCGGTATCAGCCCTTTTAAGGAACAGGTTTATGCAACTCATTAAAGATAAAAGGCTAACAGAAAATAATTGGCACTATTGTGCGGACGAGGATAGCTTAGTCGCGGGGAATATCACCGTTTCGTTTGCGCGTTGGCAAAAAGACCACGCTCAATTACAACAACACAGCGGTAAAGTGGGAATACGGGTAACGGTGGCAGATGATTTTGAGGTGATTAGTCAGGTACTTAGCCAATTGCCACTGATTGAACTGAGCTTTGCAGCGTTTACTGATGGGCGTTTATTTTCGCGGGCGCAACTGTTAAGACGGGCAGGCTTTGCGGGTGAATTGCGTGCGGTTGGGCAATTTATGCTGGATCAAATTTTTTATTTATCCCAAGTCGGGGTAAATGCGTTTTACTTGGAAAATACTGCCCAAGCCAGTCTTGCCTTGTCAGCATTGGATGATTTTTCCAGCAGTTATCAATTGTAGCGCATTGAGACTTCCCTCTGCCTTCTTTAAAAAAGGGGAAACTCCCGCCTTTCATAAAGGACGGTTGGGGTGGATTTAAAAATGTAACTGCCTGATAACTTATGTATTTCTACTTAACTGTGTTTAACCACTAAAATTTGAGGCAAGCGAAAAAAATACCATGATTTGGAACGCCTTACTGCTCGCTTTACGCGAAATTCGCCGCAACATCCTGCGCTCATTTTTAACCATTTTAGGGATTGTTATCGGCATTGCGGCTGTCATTATTATGGTCACAGTGGGTAACGGGGTTACGGTTAAAGTCTCTGAACAAATTTCCAGTTTAGGGAGTAATCTATTAGTGGTGCGCTCTGGAGGGCGCGGTATTACAGGGGCGAAAGCATTTGCAATTGAGGATGTGAAAGCACTTTCGCAAGAAATTAGGCATCTTCAAGCCATTGCACCATTAGCTTCTAAAAATACGACGGTTATTTATGGCAATCGCAACTGGAGCAGTACCGTTTCAGGCGTGACCAACACTTATTTTACGGCGGGCAATTGGACACTTGAACAGGGGCGACTTTTTAGCGATAGCGATTTACGCAATGGTACGATGAATTGCGTGATTGGACATACCGTTTGGAAAGAGCTTTATGAAGGGCAAAGTAGTGTTGGCAGCAAAATACGGCTGCAAAAACTCTCTTGTAATGTGATTGGCTTGCTTGCCGCAAAAGGGCAATCGGTAGGCGGTGGGCGCGACCAAGACGATGCGGTCTTAATTCCTTTGCGGGCGATGCAGCGGCGTATTGCAGGCAATCAAGACATCGGCACTATTTTAATTTCTGTTGAAGACGGTCGTTCCACCGAAAAAGTGCAAAAACAAATTGAGTGGCTATTGCGTGAGCGGCGACATTTATCGGCGAATGAAGAAAATGATTTTTTCATTATTGATACCAAGCAAATTGCAGAAATGCTAACAGGAACAACGCAAATTTTAACTTCACTGTTAGGCGCGGTTGCGGGGGTGAGTTTATTAGTTGGCGGGATTGGGATTATGAACATTATGCTGGTTTCTGTCACTGAACGGACGCGCGAAATTGGCACACGCTTGGCAATCGGTGCATTGGAAAGTGAAGTGTTATTACAATTTCTGGTAGAAGCGGTGGTGTTATCAACTTTGGGGGGATTGGTTGGTATTGTCCTTGCGTTGATTTCATCGGTGTTAATTGCCGATTCGATGGAAGTGCCGTTTATATTAGATGTCAATATTATCGTGATTGCCTCGCTTTTTTCAGCAGGTGTCGGGATTGTATTTGGCTATTTTCCTGCCCGCAGTGCCGCAAGACTTAATCCCATTGAAGCGTTACGGCACGAATAACGTTGTCGCTAAATTTTTAGGAGTGAACAGATTATGATTTTTGATTATGAAACATTGCGCTGTATCTGGTGGGGATTTTTAGGATTACTGCTGATAGGTTTTGCGGTGAGCGGTGGTTATGATTTAGGGGTTGGGGTGTTATTACCTTATTTAGGTAAAACAGACGACGAGCGGCGGGTGATTATCAATGCCTCCGCACCTACTTGGGAAGGCAATCAAGTCTGGCTCATCACCGCAGGCGGTGCGTTATTTGCTGCTTGGCCGATTGCCTATGCGGTTGCTTTTTCCAGCTTATATGTCGCTCTATTTTTAACGCTGTTCGCCTTGTGGCTGCGTCCTTTAGGGTTTGACTATCGCAGCAAAATGCCCAATCAACAATGGCGTGATTATTGGGATAAAGCCCTCTTTATCGGTGGCTTTGTACCCGCGCTCATTTTTGGAGTCGCCTTTGGCAACTTGCTCAAAGGGATTCCGTTTCATCTGGAAAGCGATATGCGGATGAGTTATTTAGGCGATTTTTGGGGACTGCTCAATTTATTTTCCCTTATTGCAGGCGTGGTGAGTTTATTTATGCTGACCATGCACGGCGCGGTGTTCTTACAACTTAAAACCGAAGGAGCGATTCAAGAACGGGCAAAAAAAGCGGTGGTTTTAGCGACCAGTGTCACCTTAGCGGCGTTTGCCTTGGCAGGTTTATGGGTTACTCGTTTAGAAGGCTATCACGTTACTTCGGTGATTCACGAAAATGGGGTTTCCAATCCGTTAGCTAAATTTGTTAAACGCGGCGAAGGCTTGTGGCTCGATAATTATCAACATATCCCAGCATTGTGGGCAATTCCTGTTTTAGTATTTGTTGCAGGTGGTTTAACCATTTGGTTGTCTAAAAAAGACCAACCGGGCTGGGCGTTTATCAGCAGTGCCAGCGCGATTGCGGGGATTATTTTAACCGCAGCAGTGTCAATGTTTCCGTTTTTAATTCCCTCCAACATTTCGCTCAACAGTTCATTGACTATTTGGGATGCAAGCTCCAGTCACAAAACGCTGCAAATTATGTTTTGGGCAACGGTGATTTTTTTACCGATGGTGTTGCTGTACACCCGCTGGGTGTTTAAGGTATTGCGCGGCAAAGTCACGGTACAGCAAATTCAACAACAGCCTTACCATTTTTATTAGGAGCGCGTGATGTGGTATTTCACTTGGATATTAGGTTTATTACTGGCTTGCTCGTTAGGGATTATCAACGTGTTACGTTTAGAAGCCCAAGAATCCTTAGCTAAAGATTCTTTGGCTCTCGACCCGTTGACACATTTATTGACCAAGCCCGCCATTTGGCAGCGTATGCGAGAAAAGGTTGATAATTCCAGACGCAATCGTGCGCCCTTTTCCTTGTTATTCTTGAGTACGGCTGAGTTTGTGCAAAAAAATGCCTTGTCTGTCCATGAGCATAATGCAGTTTTGTGGGATGTGGTTGCGGTATTAAAAAAGAATTTGCGTGATGGTTTAGACCTTGCCGCGCGGTTTGATCAAGACAGTTTTTTAGTGGTATTGACAGGCGTGTCGCTGCCTAAAGCGCAAGCCTTAGCGCGGACTATCGCGTTAGCCATTGAAACAACGGTGCAAACCAGTGAAAATCAAACTATCAGCATTCGCAGCGGTGTTGTCGAATACGCGCCACAAAATGCGGCAGTTTTAAGCATTGAAGAGGAAGTTGCACAATTGGTCAGTAAAGTTCAGCAAGTGATGTAAGTTGAAAATGCAAATAACCACGATTGACTTGTTGCGACACGGCGCGGTAGCGGGAGGGACGTATTATCGCGGGCGCACGGATGACCCGTTAAGTGAGCAAGGTTGGCAACAAATGCGCTATTGGGCAAGTCAAACGAGACCGTGGACACAGCTGGTTAGCTCGCCTTTATGTCGCTGTAAAAATTTTGCGATTGAATTGAGTGAACAAACACAGTTGCCTTTAAAAATAGACCCTGCTTGGCAAGAGCTTGATTTTGGTGATTGGGAAGGAAAAACCGCCACTGAAATTAGCCAGCATGACCCTGACGCTTTAACGCTTTTTTATCAAAACCCCGAGCAGAATCCACCGCCGCATGGCGAAACGATAACAGTTTTTCAGCAGCGTGTGAGCGATGCGTGGCAGCAAGTAATCAGCGAATTTCGCGGCGAGTCAGTCTTAGTGGTTTGTCATGCGGGGGTAATTCGCACCCTGTTTTGTCAGTTGCTGAATATCCCCCAACAAAACCGTTTTGCGGTAGCAGTTGATTATGCGAGTTTAACGCGCTTTGTGTGTTATCACACAGAAACAGGCGATTTTGTGATGTTGGAGTTTCATAATCTGGGCGAAAACGGACAATGAAAAAAATAATCCTGTCCGCATTTTTTACTCCGCCACTGTTTACACTAGCCCTCTAACTATTTTTTAGCTCAACTCTTTTATTTTGCAGGGATTTCTTATAGACTGAACTCTGAAGTTATCGGTCAAATAATTTGGGGAGCAGCGGCTATGTCAAGTCAAGTCAAGTCAAGTCAAGTCAAGTCAAGTCAAGTCAAAAAATAGGCTAAACGTAAAATTCCGTTTGTCAAGCCGTTTTTTTCATCCGAAAGTTGAAAGTGGATAAGTCATCGTTTTTGCGAGGATTCATTCTTTAACGTTTACAACTGTAATTAATTTTCGGAGATAAAAAATGGCAACACAACCATCATTCCCTAGTTTCCCTAGTTTTCCGGGTTTTCCTACCCCGACTCCTACACCCACACCCACGCCTACCCCAACTCCTACACCCACACCCACGCCTACCCCAACTCCTACACCCACACCAACTGTACTATCTGATTTAACAGTCAGTATGTGGGCTACACCGCCTTCGACAATTACTCAAGGCGAGTCTTTTATCGCTCATTTTTTAAATGCGAATAACGGAAGTGGCGCGGCATCTGCTTATAATGTAGGTGTTTATATAGATGGCATTCTTAAAGAAACTAAACCTTACACTTCTTTAGCGAGCGGTGTGCAATCCCCTGATACAACAACCATTGATACCAACGCTTTGTCGATTGGCACAACGCACACTGTTAGCATTAAAACGGACATGGATGGGGTTGTTTCAGAAACTAACGAATCAAACAATAGTACCTCGTTCAGTTTTACGGTGACTGCACCTGCAACAAATCCTATTCCGACACCCACACCCACGCCTACTCCACCACCAACTGGGGCTTTGCCCGATTTATCTTTCGTATGGTTGTGGACTTCACCATCGACAGTTGCTCAAGGTGAATCATTCTCCGTTAATTTTCTTCAAAACAATACTGGCAGTGTTCCAGCAACTACGGTAGGTCTTTATGTAGATGGCGTTCTTAAAACAACACAATCTTTTTCTTCTATCGATGGTACTACCGCAACGTTATCAGATAAGACAATAATTCGTGCTGATAATTTATCGCAGGGAGTGCATTCACTTTTAGTTAAAGCAGACATATATGGGGTTGTTTCCGAAAGTAATGAATCGAACAATAGTATGACTTATGATTTTACGGTGACTGCTCCTTCGCTTCCTGCTGGAGTGACTTACAAACCTTCAGGAAATGATGGACAAGCGTTTCGTATGTACAAAGCGGCGTTTGACAGAATACCCGATGCCAGTGGTCTAAGTTATTGGACGAACATATTGAACAGCGGTAAAGGATTAAACACTGTCGCTGATGGTTTTATGCACAGCTCTGAATTTATCTCTATGTATGGCTCAAACCCCACCGCAGAAAGCTTTGTCACGAAAGTTTATAACAACGTGTTACATCGTGCGCCGGACGCAAGCGGCTATAACTATTGGGTTGCTGTTATACATGGGGGAACTATATCGCAAGGTGACGTGCTAATACAATTTAGCGAAAGTACCGAAAACCAAGCGGCTGTTTTACAGTTGGTTGGTCTCAACCCTGTCGCTTAACTTTTTTACTTAAAACTTATCGGAGAACGAAAATGGCTACATCTAATTACTACAATTACAATATAGCAGATAACGGTTATTATTGGTTATCTGAATCTTTAGCCACTGGTGTAACAACTTTTACAGGAAGCAGTATTTACGGTTCGTATTACGATACTGGACAATGGAGTGGAGACTATATGGAGTACGTTGGTTTTACTTTAGATCAACCTAGCAATTTTGATATTCGCCTGTCTTGGAATGATAATGATTCAAGCGGCGTTGGATTTTTTCTTTACGACTTTGCACGAGGCTGGTTAGACGGTGGATCATGGTATAATAACACGCCGTCAAGCGATAATTATCCTTATAACTCAGGTATTAAAATTGAGAAACATGGACCATTACCTGCGGGTCAATATGCTGCCGTTGTTTTTGGATATGACGGTGTCAATCATGATTATCAATTAAAACTTAGTAATGCTCCAGTACAAACAACACAACCAGTACCTGCTCCCAGTGTTGGCTTATTTTGGTGTACGCGAGATTTGTCATTGACTGGCGGGGGTAATCATCATTTTCTTTGGATTACAGGTAATCCTACTGCAATAAATAATGAAGATTTATTTAATGGTCAAGAAGGATTTATAATCGGAGCAACTAAAATTAATGGGATGCTAGAAGCATACAGCACTGGTGATAGTAGTTCTACTGTAGCAAAAGAGACTGTAGCAAATGATAAAGAAGCTATAATCGAATACCTTACGGGTAAAACGATTGGATGGACTAACGAAAATTTTGAAATGACGCAAATACCAATTAATAGACAGAGTGATAGTATAGCTACTGATTTAATTAACGCTTTTAATCACTATAAACAATCGTCCTTAGACATCGCATATGATCTTGGTGGAAGAGATATGTTTATGGGGGAGAACTCAGGAAATTGTGCGAGTTGGGTTAATACGATACTTCAGGTTGTTGGATTACCGTTGAATGACGGGTTTGGTGACTTCAGTGCAATTGATTGGGGAGAAGACCATCTTGTTAATCAATGGGCATTTTCATAACGATATGGAATAGCCTGACAGAATGTCGCACAAATGCCTAAAACCACCGCCCTTGAGGAAACTGAAGGGCGGTTTTTTTATGTGGTACACTTTTGTTTTTTTGCTTAACGGAGAAAAATAATGAGCATAGCCAACCCAACCCTTGATGACATTTGGAAACTATTCCAAGAAACCGATAAACGCTGGCAAGAAACCGATAAACGCTGGCAAGAAACTGATAAACGCTGGCAAGAAACTGATAAACGCTGGCAAGAAACTGATAAACGCTGGCAAGAAACTGACAAACGATTTCAGCAAATGCGGGAAGAAACTGAAAAACAGGACAAAAAGCTGACAGAAAAAATTGAAAAAGTCAGCACCGATTTAGGTCGTTTAGGATTGAAAAAGTCAGCACCGATTTAGGTCGTTTAGGCAATCGCTTAGGCGAGTTTATCGAAGAAATGGTTTACCCGGCAGCGGTGCGCTTGTTTCAAGAACGCGGTATTGACATTCACGAAGTACAACGTAGCGTCAGCGCGAAACGTAACGGTGAAGGGATTGAAATTGACTTATTAGTAGTCAATGAGGTCGATGTTATCGCTATTGAATGCAAAAGCAATTTGAGCATTGATGATGTCAATGAGCATTTGCAGCGGTTGGAAAAATTGAAACGTGTTTTACCTGCTTACCTTAATAAAAACGTGATGGGTGCGGTTACTGGCATGGTGATTCCTGAAAATGTCGGGCAATACGCTTATAAAAAAGGTCTATTTATCATTGGACAAACGGGTGAACAGTTGGTTATTCGTAATGATGAAAAATTCAAAGCGAAAGTTTGGTAATTGAAAGCGGATAAGTAAAACCACCACCCTTTTGGAAACTGAAGGGCGGTTTTTTCTATGGGGT
>JAIFMS010000040.1 GCA_020048335.1 Methylococcaceae bacterium
GAAACCTGGCAATTTGCTTCAGTGAATGACCGTGCTGTGCTGCCTTATTACATCACAATGGATTTTAATCACTGCATGAAACGAGAAGAGTTTGTGCTGATAAATCCCATGACCCCTGTCAAACGGGATAATTTAAGCATGGTCGGTATCGCAGGAACGCTGAATAAAGAAAACTGTGATTTAAGCTATCAGCCTGAGATAACCGTGTTTAAATTTAATAAAGATGTGCAAGTCAATGGACCTGCACAAGTGGACGCGCTGATAGACCAAAATCCTGAAATTTCCGAGCAGTTGACCTTGTGGGATCAACACGGCTCAGAAGTAAAACGCGGGCGGATGGTGATTTTACCGATGGGGCATTCCATGCTGTATGTGCAACCGATTTATCTGGCTTCTACCCAAACCAAAATGCCTGAACTGGCGCGAGTGATTGTGTCGATTGGCAATCAAGTGGTAATGGATAAAACCTTGCGCTCCGCGCTTGAACGCTTAAAAGCCTTGTTTATTCAAAATAGTAAAGACAGCAAAGGAACTGGCACAGCCACCGAAGCAGATATAAAACTCAAAGCCCTTTAACCCTTTATTTTAACTTTCTCTGGAGCAACTATTATGCGGATTATCACCTTACTTATTTTATTTTTTACCCTTACCTTAACAGGTTGTGCGAATAATATAGCCAACAGTGCTTATTCAGCCTTGATGCCAACCACGCCTGATGTCAGTTTAAAAGATTTTCGATTGATTAAGATGGGCTTGAGTGAACAGACTTATCGTTTACGATTTTATATAAAAAATCCGAATGCGTTTCCCTTACCGATTCAAACCCTTAATTATCAATTGTATGTCAATAATAAATCGTTTGCTAAAGGGTCTAATAATCAAGCGGTAATGATTCCTGCCTTAGGGGATGGTTATATTGAAACCGATGTGAGCAGTAATATTGCTGATGTGGTGGAAGGCTGGCAGCAATGGCTGTCACTGGCTAAGAAAACCCTTGATTATCGGATTGTCGGTGATGTCGGGGTGTCTAGTTATAATGTACCGTTACCTTTTCAGTATTCAGATAAAATTGAGTTAATGTTGACAAAATAAATCCCCCTAGCCCCCTTTAAAAAAGGGGGTACGCCCTCCTTTTGTAAAGGAGGGTTGGGGTGGATTTTAAAATGATAACTTATAGGCTTCTACTTATCCCCATTACACATATCCCCATTACACCTAGATAATCAATCACGAGTCATTCATGGAAAAAACTTACGCGCCCCAATCAATCGAACAACGCTGGTATCGCCATTGGGAAAAAAACGATTATTTTGCTGCGCAAGGCGCAGGGCAATCCTATTGCATTATGATTCCACCCCCGAATGTGACAGGCAGTCTGCACATGGGTCATGCTTTTCAAGATACGATTATGGACGCATTGATTCGTTATCACAGAATGCAAGGACGCAATACGCTGTGGCAGACAGGCACTGACCATGCAGGCATTGCCACGCAAATGGTGGTGGAACGATTAGTCAATGCGGAAGGAAAAACACGCCACGACTATGGTCGAGAAGCCTTTGTGGAAAAAATTTGGCAATGGAAGGCGCAATCGGGCGGCACAATTACTCGACAATTACGGAGGATGGGGTCATCGCTGGATTGGGAGCGTGAACGTTTTACCATGGATGCGGGAATGTCGGCGGCAGTACAAGAAGTTTTTATCCAGCTTTATGAAGAAGGGCTGATTTATCGCGGCAAACGCTTGGTGAATTGGGACCCTGTTCTGCATACGGCTGTGTCGGATTTAGAAGTATTGTCCGAAGAAGAACAAGGTTTCATGTGGCACATTCGCTATCCTTTATCGAATAAAACAGGGCATTTGATTGTGGCAACCACTCGCCCTGAAACCATGCTCGGCGATGCGGCGATTGCGATTCATCCCAGTGATGAGCGATACAAACACTTAATCGGTGAATTGGTTGAAATTCCTTTAACAGGACGTTTTATTCCGATTATTGCCGATGACTATGTAGACCCTGAGTTTGGGACAGGCTGCGTAAAAATTACCCCCGCACATGATTTTAATGATTATGACGTGTGGCTACGGCATCGTGATACTGCTGCAATTGCCGATTTACCGCACAGCGGTTTGATTAATATCCTGACCGCCGATGCCACTATTCGCACTAATCACGACGATGAATACAATTTGATTCCTTTGCTTTATCACGGGTTAGACCGCTTTGAAGCGCGGAAACAAATTGTGGCGGATTTAAAAGCCTGTAATTTGCTAGAAAAAGTCGCTGACCACAAATTGATGGTGCCGCGTGGTGACCGTTCAGGGTCAGTGATTGAGCCGTTTTTAACCGACCAATGGTATGTCAAAGTCGATGCACTGGCAAAACCTGCGATTGCAGCGGTGGAAAATGGTGATATTAAATTTGTGCCTGATAACTGGAAAAACACTTATTTTGAATGGATGCGCAATATTCAAGATTGGTGTATTTCGCGGCAAATTTGGTGGGGACACCGCATTCCTGCGTGGTATGACGAGCATGGCAATGTGTATGTTGGGGAATCTGAAGCGGCTATTCGCCAAAAACATCACTTAAGTGCAGATTATCTTTTAACCCAAGATGAAGATGTTTTAGATACTTGGTTTTCCTCCGCGCTATGGCCTTTCTCAACTTTGGGCTGGCCTGAAAAAACCCCTGAATTGGCAAAACATTACCCCACTAGCGTGTTAGTGACAGGGTTTGACATCATTTTCTTCTGGGTCGCACGCATGATTATGATGGGACTAAAATTTCAAGGACAAGTGCCGTTTAAAGAAGTCTATATTCACGGCTTAGTGCGCGATGCGGAAGGACAGAAAATGTCCAAATCCAAAGGCAATGTACTCGACCCGATTGATTTAATTGATGGCATTGACTTAGAGTCATTAGTTGAAAAACGCATTTCAGGGATGATGCAGCCGCATTTGGCGAAAAAAATCGAGCAAGCCACTCGCAAACAATTCCCAGACGGCATTACTGCACACGGCACAGACGCATTGCGCTTTACCTTTGCCTCACTTGCTTCTACGGGGCGAGATATTCGTTTTGACCTTGCCCGCAGCGAAGGCTATCGCAATTTTTGTAATAAATTGTGGAATGCCGCGCGTTATGTGCTGATGAATACCGAAGAACACGATAACGGCTTGACAGGGGCGTTATGTGCCTATACACAAGTTGACCATTGGATATTAGCTCGTTTGCAGCAAACCATTGCCAGCACTTGTGAAGCGATTGAAAGTTATCGGTTTGATTTGGCCGCACAATTGCTGTACGAATTTACTTGGAATGAATATTGTGATTGGTATTTAGAATTAACAAAAGTGGCTTTGCAATCAGATAATGAAACCTTGCAACGTGGCACACGCAAAACGCTGCTCACGGTATTGGAAAATATTCTGCGGCTGTTGCATCCATTAATGCCGTTTATTACTGAAGAAATTTGGCAGCGTGTTGCGCCGTTGGTAGGCATTGTTGACAACACAATTATGTTGCAACCGTATCCTAAAGCCGATGACAGTTTAATCAATACCCAAGCGATTGCTGAAATTGATTGGTTAATGAAATGTATTTTAGGGGTTCGGCAAATTCGCGGTGAAATGAATATTGCCCCAAGCAAACCGTTACCTGTTTTAATCCAAAATGGCTCTGTGAAAGACCATTTGTTTTTAACCCATCATCATGTTTATTTGCAAAAATTAGGGCGATTAGCATCGGTGACTTGGCTGGATAAAAATGCAATTGTTCCTGAATCAGCCATTGCTTTAGTGGGGGAAATGAAAATTTTAATTCCCATTGCAGGCTTAATTGATAAACAAGCCGAGTTAGCTCGATTGGAAAAGGAGATGCAAAAAATTCAGAAAGAGTTGCCGCGTATTGTTGGTAAATTAGGCAATCCTGGTTTTGTGGAAAAAGCCCCGCCGCAGGTGTTAGAAACTGAAAAAGCAAAATTGGTTGCGTTAGAATCTTCGCTGGCAAATTTGCAGCAGCAGTTTGTTAAAATTAGTGCGTTGTAAACTGCCCACCCTAGACCTTCCAGGTTTTTAAAACCTGTCAGGTCTGGCATCCCCAGATAATTTTGTTTTTTATTGTCAAAATATATCTTCTTCAATCAAATGCCTAATAGTGCTGTCATCTAATAATTTATGATATTTTTCAAAGGTTTGCAAATTGCCAAACCATTGCAAGACTTGGCGCGATTCAATACGGCTGTGTTTTTGTTGGTAAATGGTTTGATAGGATGAATAGGGATAAGTGCGAAAGTTATCGGTAAAGCCGTGTTTTTGCGGGTTGCGATGAATATAGCTGATGAGGTGAATAAAATAGCGGTCGGAATCAATAAGAATTCGATTGAAATTTTTTTCAAATAAGCTGCCGGAACGATGATAGGCTTTATTAATAGCTTTGGTATAAGCGTTAAAAAAATTTGAAAAGGCTTGCGAATAATTGCGCGGGGTTAGACCTTCCAGGTTTTTAAAACCTGGAAGGTCTAGCTTCGGGTTAATCCTCACCAACAAATGAAAGTGATTACGCATTAAACAATAGGCGTAGGTATCGGCAATTGGATAAATATAATGAATATACAATTTAAAAAAATAAGCGTAATTCCGTTCTTCCAGAAACAGGTTTTCGCCATTATTGCCGCGATTGTAAATGTGGTAATACTGACCGCTGATTAAAGGAATTTCTTTTGACATAATTTTCGCTCCAGACCTTCCAGGTTTTAAAAACCTGGAAGGTCTATTTACAACTTGCACTCGTCATCACTTCCAACTTTTCGGATTTCCACCGCCGGCATTTTTGCCGCCTGCCGTTGTTGTGCAAACTTTTCTGCCTCAAGTAATCGTTTTTTCTCATATCTACTAACACACACTAATCGCAAATTTCGCAACGAAATAAAAAGGGAAAGATTAATGGGGATTTCATCACGACGGATATAAATGGCTTGTGGATATAAAATGGATAAATGATAAAGTCCATTCACAACTTGCGGCAATTGTTTTTGTAACGTTTCATTACCAGATAGCGTTAATTTTTCTAAACGGGGTAAATTTAAATCCGATAAGCTTTGTAATTTATCATTGCTTCTAATCTCCAAGAATTTTAATTGTGGTAAATTTAAAGTAGAGATATTTTTTAATTTACTATTGTTACTAATAGATAATGATTGTAATTGTGGTAAATTTAATGTAGGTAAACTTTGTAAGTCAATAGTACCATAAATCTGTAATAATTCTAATTGCGGCAAATTTAAAACAGGTACACTAAGCAAGGAATAGTTCCCACCAATATACAAATATTTTAATTGCGATAAATTTAAAGCAGGCAAAATTTTTAATTCCGGATTGTCTAAAATTCCCAACTCTTTTAATTGTGGCATATTATCCAAAGTCGGCAAACTTTGTAAATTTGCATTATATTTTATTTTTAAATCTAAAATAGGTTTGCGCCACTGTAATAAATCGAATTGCCGCCAAAAAGCTGTGAAGTCTTTTTCGTTATGACCTTCAATTTTAATTTCATATCCTTTTCCATCTTTTGATTCACTTACCAAAACATGCGCATCCGCCAAATTTTTTTGCGCATTCATAGCGACCAAATCTTTCCCCACCGTAAACACCGCCACCCACACCACAAACCCCATGCCCATCACCCACCCCGCCCAGCGCACCGGCTTGGGCAAACGCGGCAACAATTGCGCCAACTGCGCGGCGGCAAAATCATGGGCAATTTCCCAAGTTTCGTCCCCAACCGACCGCACCAACCCTTGCTGCAATAAGCGCAACAACACCCCGCGCACCACGTTGGCTTCACAACGACACTGCGCCGCCAACTGCACCAACGACATCGGCTTTTTCGTGCCATGCGCGGTAATCATCGGCTCAAGCAATTTCGCGGCATAATCAACAACTTCCTTATGCCGCAAACATTCCTGCAAATACGAGCGAATGAGTTGCCCGACTTCCACGCCGCGCAATTGCCCGCCGGCAAAGCGTTCAATCACCAGCCCGACCATATTCAAACTAATCGGGCGAATCAAACCGGCGGTGTCTTCCAGTTCGCTCAACTCGCGCAGAATCGCCTCCACCAAGGTTTGATTCAGCACCAGCCCCGATTTGGCAATAAATCGCCGCGCCGCCGCTTCCGAAAACGGCAACACTTCCTGCCAATTTTCCTTTTGCTTTAACAGCGGCAATTGCAATTCCGCGATTAAGCCATTGTAATCACTGCGAAAAATGGTCAGCAGCGTCAAATTCGGCAACGGATTTTCCACCAGCGTTTGTAGCAACGCGGTGAACGTCACGCGCTGTGCTTGTTCGTGCAAAATCAAAAATTCTTCAAATTGGTCTAGCACAATCAACAATTTCTGCGGCGCGACTTTCTGACTGGCTTTTTTCAATAACTTATATAAATCAGGCTCTTGCGGCAGTTGTTGCCAAATTTTCGCCTGCGTCAACGCGGTCAACAACGCTTTGCACGGGTCATTAAAGGTGCGCACCGACAACACGCAATACGCCGGTTCTGCGCGTTGCAAATGCGGAATCAGCCAAGCTTGCACAATCGAACTTTTGCCCACGCCGGAACGTCCGGTCAAATACAGCAACGATTGTGAGCTGTCTTGCACCCAGTCGAGAATTTTGTCGTGCATTCCGTCGGCACGGCTGAACGTCGCGCTGTCTTTGGCTTCAAACGGCGTGAGGCGAAAATAATCGGGATAGCGCACTTCGCCTTTGATGCCTTCCTGCATCAAGCGATTTTCGTTGCGCTTTTTCCACAACGCCGGCACGGTGCGACAGGCAAACACCAGCAATACTGGCGCAAGCAACAGTAGCCAAGACAAAATCAGCCCCGGCACAAGACCCAAACCGAGTTGGTTTTGAAAAAGCGAAGTCAATTTCTCCTGATATTGCGCAACCGCCACTAAGGTTGCAGTAACGACTGTGAGATAAATCCCTAATTCTTTTAACCACTTAGTGGCTTCGCTGTAAGGATTTTGCTTATTTTCTTCTGCCATAATAAATCAAATAGTATGTGATTAAAAAAACTCGGTCATGTGGATTAAGCCCAAGATAAAATATCTCGTTCCCAAGCTCTTGCTTGGAAATGTCCGCCAGGTTTGGGAACACGTCAATCGAAATAGCAGACTGCTAAATTTCTAAACGTTTTAACAAACGAAAAAAATTCCCTTTATCAATCCCCAAACTTTGCGCCGTTTTAGTTTTATTCTGTTGATTTTCCAACAGTTTTTGTAAAATTAATTGGCGGGAAAATTGGTCAATCTGCTGTTTAAAACTAAGACTTTCATCCAAAGAAACTGCACTAGGCGAAACAACAGGCGGTGAATTAAACAACGGCTGAATGTCTAAATGCTGCACAAAAATACTCACCACCCGCTTGTCCCGTCCTTGTGGAGTAATCGCTTTTAATGCCGCCCGACTTAATAAATGCTCCAATTCGCGAATATTACCCGGCCAATCGTAATGGAGTAACGCCTGTTTTGCCTCATTATCTAAACGCAACCCTTGTAATGCTAACCGTTGTTTGTTTTTTTCCAAAAATAACCCTGCCAACAGCAACACATCTTTGCCGCGCTCGCGCAATGGTGGAACTTGAATCGGATATACCGCTAACCGATGGTATAAATCGGAGCGAAATTGCCCTTCTGCGATGCCTTTTTGCAGATTGCGATTCGTCGCGGCAATCACTCGGCTATCAACTTTATGATAACTATCACAACCCACCCGCTGAATTTCGCCATTTTGCAACGTGCGCAAAATTTTTGCCTGTAAATTTAACGACAATTCGCCAATTTCATCTAAAAAAATCGTGCCACCATTGGCTAATTCAAATTTACCGCGCCTATCGCTGACCGCCCCTGAAAACGCCCCTTTCTGATGCCCGAATAATTCACTTTCGGCAATGGTTTCAGGCAATGCCGCACAATTGACATACACCATCGGTTGCCGCGCCCGTTTCGATTGGCTGTGAATTTGTTGCGCGACCAATTCTTTGCCCACTCCTGTTTCACCGAGGATTAAAACGGCTAAATCCGATTGTGCCAGCACCGCAATTTCTTGTTGCAAAGCGCGCATTTGTGGGCTGTTTCCTAGCATCTCGACCCGTGTTGTTTCAGCGGGTAAGGTTTGCTGCACTTGTTTGACTTGCGATTCTAAAGACACAATCAGATTGGCCGCTTTCACCGTTGCTTCGGTTAAACTCACAAACGTTTGTAAAGCTTGATGATTTATCACATCAAAGGTTTGCGGATTCAGCGCGTCCAAAGTCAACACCCCCCACGCCTGTTCATCAATATATAACGTTACGCCCATGCAATCGTGAACGTGCAGTTGATTAGCCGTATTTTCGATTAACCCATCATAAGGGTCAGGCAAGGTTGAATCCGCCGCAAATCGCACAATATGACGCTGCGCTAAAATATGAGCTAATCGTGGTTGTTCGCTGATTAAAAATCGCCGACCTAAGGTATCTTCACTCAGACCTGCTATCGCCAGTGGCACTAAAAAGGGCGGTTCTAATTTTAATAACGCACAGGCATCACAAGGAAATAATTGCTGTAAGGTTTGTAAGAGATGTTGATAGCGTTTTTCAGTCGATAAATGACGCGATAAATCATTCACGATAGCAATAAAGGCGTGGAAAAATGGCTCAGTAGTCATTTTGACAATCAAGTTGTTAAATTGACAGCATTATAGTCGTTGTTAATTAGACAGTGCTGTTTATTTTTAATAATAAAATCAAGCAGTTTCGCTGTGGCACAGGAACTGCACTCTTTGAGCTAATAGACCTGCGTGGTCTGTTTTTCTTAACTCAAAGGAGACTTGTTATGTTTTGTTATCAATGTGAACAAACCACCCGTTCAGCCACAGGCGATGGTTGCGTAACAGCAAAAGGCGTGTGCGGAAAAGACAGCACCACCGCCAATTTACAAGATTTATTAGTGTATGCCATCAAAGGGATTGCCCAATACGCTAAACGGGCGCGGGCGTTAGGGAAAACCGATAACGCAGCCGATGGTTTTATGCTGTTTGGGTTGTTTACTACCTTGACCAATGTGAATTTTACTGCCAGTCGTTTTGTTAGTTTATTGCAAGAAGCTGTGCAAATTCGTGACCGCGTAAAAGCCTTATATGAAACTGCCGCCGCTGAACAAGGGATAACCCCTGAAACCTTGCACGGTGCAGCCGCATGGGTTCCTGCCACAACGCAGGCGGATTTAGCATTGCAAGCCCGTTGGGGGGCGATTGATAAAGATGCAGACATCGTGGGTGCGGATATTGTCGGACTGCGGGCGATGGTGATTTATGGGATTAAAGGATTAGCCGCGTATGCCCATCATGCGCACGTTTTAGGCTATGAAGATGAAAGCGTTTATACAGGTTTGGAAAATGCACTGGATTTTCTTGCCACCGACCCCACCGATGCTGAGGCGTTATTAGGCTGGAGTTTGGAAGTAGGCGCAATCAACTTAAAAGTCATGGAAATGTTGGATGCTGCTAATACAGGCAATTTTGGCGAACAACAACCTGGGCAAGTGCGCATTTCACACGTCAAAGGCAAAGCGATTTTAGTCAGCGGACATGATTTGAAAGATTTGGTGGATTTACTGGAACAAACCAAAGACAAAGGCATTAATGTTTACACGCACGGCGAATTATTGCCGGCGCACGCTTATCCCAAATTAAAAGCTTATCCGCATTTAGTGGGCAATTACGGTGGCGCGTGGCAAAATCAAACCGCAGATTTTGCCAATTTCCCGGGAGCTATCGTGATGACTTCTAATTGTTTAGTTGAACCTGCGGCGGCGTATCGGCAACGCATCTTTACCGCAGGGCCTGTCGGTTGGCAAGGGGTTCGGCATATTAGCAATGGCGATTTTACCCCTGTAATTCAAGCGGCATTAGCTTTAGCAGGCTTTCAAGACGATGCGGAAGAAAAAAGTCTGACCGTTGGTTTTGGTCATCATGCAGTATTAGGTGTAGCGGATAAAGTGATTGAGGCGGTTAAAACAGGAGCGATTAAACATTTCTTCTTAATCGGTGGTTGTGATGGAGCTGCGCCAGGACGTAATTATTATTCGGATTTAGCCGAAATGACCCCGCCTGATACCATCGTAATGACCCTAGGTTGTGGGAAATACCGCTTCCATGAACATGAGTTCGGCACTATCGGCGGCATTCCACGTTTGTTAGACATCGGGCAATGCAATGATGCGTATTCGGCGATTAAAATTGCCAGTGCGTTAGCGGGCGCGTTTGATTGTGAAGTCAATCAATTGCCGTTGTCTTTGATGGTGTCGTGGTTTGAACAAAAAGCGGTGGCAGTGTTGTTGAGTTTATTGTCACTAGGGATTCGTGGGATTCATTTAGGCCCTACCTTGCCAGCGTTTTTAACCCCGAATTTGCTGAACATTTTAGTGGAAAAATTTGATATTCGTCCAAACGGCGAACCTGCGGCAGATTTAGCACTGGCTTTAAAAGCAGCTTAAAAGCGGCAGCTAAAAAAATCCCCCTTGCTGTTCTGGAAAGAAGGGGGATGACTGTTCTTAAAAAAGTCCATCAATTAATGGCTTTTAAAACTTTTTCTTGTATAAATAGCGGACTTATTTTTTGTATTAAAAAATCAGTTGCGTTTATTAATTGAAACCAAGTATTTATAAATAAATAAAAAATAAATAGTTAAGCAAAAATTTTGGAATACAAAATCATGATTTTGTACTTCTCATATCAAACAAAATGTACGAAAACTTTTGGGGAGTTACTTATGAATTTGTGGAAAAAAGAAGAATTAATTGTTGCCTTAAATTTATACTGGCAGATTCCTTATAATAAAATAAGTGGAACATCTAATCCGAAAATTCAGGAATTGGCTAAAATTATTGGACGAACTCCTGCGGCTCTTGCTTACAAATTAATGAATTTTACAAGTTTGGATAATGAGAGACAAAGAAAAGGAAATAAAGGCAAAGAAAGTTATGGAAAGCTTGATGAAATAATCTGGAATGTCTATTTTAATCAGTGGGAAAAACTATCTTACGATAGCGCATTAATATTATCAGAACTTCAAAACAAACCTGTTTATGATATTTTAAAACTCGATAAAGAATTTGACAAGCTAAAAGGTGAAGAAAAAGAGAGATTAATAAAAACGAGGGTTAATCAAAACAGCTTTCGACAAAGAATATTGGCATCTTATAATGAAAAATGTTGTATTACCGGAATTGATATTGCTTCTTTATTAATTGCAAGCCATATTATTCCCTGGGCAAAAAATGAGCAGGAAAGATTAAATCCAAAAAATGGGATTTGCCTCAATGCCATACATGATAAGGCTTTTGATACAGGTTTGATTAGCATAACACCGGAGTATAAAATTTTATTGTCAGAAAAAATACTATCCAAAAAAAGTGATTTTTCAATTCAAAGTTTCTTTATTAAATATGCAAATGAAAAAATAACACTACCGGATAGATATTCACCTGATAAAGAATTTCTTGCATGGCATAATAAAAACATTTTTAACGGTTAAAATTAACTTGTTTCATTAAGCAGATGCAGCAACAAGCCGCGTACATCTTGCAGCCCTTTTTTAAGCCCTGCTTGGAAAAATGGCTGACAGGGAAACCCCGCGCAAAGTACGTCATGGTCGGGGATTGATGCCTCAGAAACCGCAGTAATATCACCTGCCATCAATGCGTGGTCAAGAGGGTGATTGGCAAGATAGGTTTTAACGGCGTGGCTATTGATTTCACTGACAAAAACGCATTCTGCCCCTGTCGTGCTAAAGCAAGATGGAAGCCACCAATGCTCGCAAATAAATCAATAAATTTAAGCTTTGCTGCCATATCGAATTTTTTAGGTAAGTTTAATCGTGTAAGTCTACCGCAAAAATTAAATATTTTTTCCTAGCCATGTGCAAAAATATAATATCCTGCTTTAATAGACACACCTTACACCGTTGGATAAAAAAGGATCATGCAATGAAAAGACTCACCAGTTTTTGGGTGGTGCTGCTACTCACGATTTTTTTAGGCATTACCTCAAGCACACAAGCCCGCACAGGGGATAGTTCCTCTCACTCTAGTTCCTCAAAAAGTTCCCGTTCCAGCTCCAGCTCTTCAAAAAATCGTTCCAGTTCTTCCAGCAGTTATTCGTTCTCCAAGTCAAAAAAAACCACCAGCGCGACCGATTCGGCTTTTTCAAGAACGGCTAAAAATAATCAAGCTAAAACCGCTTGGCAAGAACGCAATAAAAAAACCGAAGACTCAACCACTGCGATTGTTACGCCTACACCTGATAATTCAGGCGAATTACAACAAGAATTGGCTGACCTAAAACACAAACTGGATATTGAAACAGGGCGCAAGAAATCGAAAAAATTGGAAAAACGCCTTGCTGCCATTGAAAAACAAATTGCCGATGCCAAACGCCAACAACAGTTGATTGCCATTGCACAAACCGCCGCCCAAGTGTTAATGAATAAGTCAAATACCGCCAACGCCAACACCCAAATAGTCCCAACGCCACCCCCGCCTGTTGTGAATAACAAGACGGATAAATCCAGCAAAGACGAGGGTGGCTCAGGCTTTATCCTTTTTTTATTGCTCATCGGTGGGGTAGCGGTGTTTTTTTGGCTGCGTAAAAGCAATAACTCGGCCACTATTTATAGACTTTAGGGAGTGCAAATGAATATTTTTTCTTACTTTCGCAAATTATTTGCCAGTGAGCCAACCACGCAAGATGCGCATTTACCGCTGAAAATAAACTTTAATAGCACGATTACGTTTGAAATTAATCCCATCATTTCTGCGATTACACGCGGCGCGATGATTGATGTGGCAGTGGATAATTTGAAAATGTTAAAAGTAACCGCCATCTCCAGTATGAAAATAGAAGGGATGGAGGATAAAAAAATTTATCGCTTTTATTTTAATCGGGATGGCAGTGAAAAAAGGCAGTTTTTACAAGTGTTGACCGACAGTGACAATGTAGAACAGATTGATGAGATTTTATTTTGTTCCAGTATTACTGAGCCGCCCGAAGGTGAAGGGGATATTGCCTTTTTCTGTGGCGATAATGATGAAGGACTCGGTGAGGCAAGTTATTCTTTTTCTCGAGACGATTTATATACGTTTTTTGCTGAAAAAGAAGTGGATAAACGCCTTGCTGCAAGCGGGGATGAAGACGGGGTTGACTATGAGCGTGTTGATGCTGAAGAAGCGTTTATGCCCGCATTTACTGGGGTTGAAACGGTTATTTTTGATGCCAATGGCACAACAGGTGAATATCGAGAAATAATGAATTTAATGCCGCATTCGCGGGCATTAGAAGGTATTGCGTTTGAGGAGTTTATTGTTGCTTTTTGGGCAACCACCTCCAGAAATGGCAAACGTATTGATGTAGAAAATCAGCTTCCTTTGGCAGAATATATTTTTGCCATTAAGTTGGAGCAAGGCAATATTAAAGTTATTTAACTCACATTAGGAGAAAAAAATGGGTACATTTTCGTTATTAGGTCGGTTATTCGGTGCGCAAGTTGATCAAGCTGGCGAAAGTTTGGTGGAAGCCTTGGTTGCATTTGACCCTGAAACGGCCACACAAGTTGATAGAGATGCGTTAGCTGAAAAAATTCAAGAGGTGGCGAAAAAATTTGCCGCCGCCAAGCATGATTACGACAAAGAACAAAATGATGTAGTGGTAAAACAACGGCAAATTAATGAGTATTTGGCAACGCTGGATGTGATGGTAGGGCAGTTAGAACGACAAGAAATTTCACAAACGATGTTTGATGATTTTTTTGCAGGAATTGAAGAATCACAAGCCCAATTAGTGCAGGAAGAAGAAGAAGCGGTAGAAGCAAAAGCGGTTAAAGATGAATTGGATGATATTTTGAAAATTTTAACCCAGCAATTAAGCGATTTTGACCGTGTCACTGGTAAAGCTTTGCGTGATGTGAAACTGGCAGAAACGCAAGTGGAAAAAGAAAAGCTCAAAACCGAACGGCAAGCCGAGTTGTCGAATCTGAAAAAGGGATTGGGGGCAGAGTCCACCGCCGTACGAAAATTGCAGGACATAGCCAAAAAAGCCAAAATTGAGGCGGAAGCTGCAAAAACCGTGCGTGAAATTACAGCACAACCTGTTACACAGGCGGACAAAATGGCAGAAATGGTTGCTCGCGCTAAACAAGCCAGTGCGCCTGCGACCAGTACGATAAGTGCAGCGGAGCGTGTGGCGGCGTTAAAAGCGAAAGTAAGAAGTTAATCGGTGCGTTAAGGTAAAAACAGGAAGTCGAGACACACGGATGTGTCTCGATGTGTTTATAAGCAATTAAGCTTGCTCACAATTACCTAACGCACATTGATCAATATAAATAAAGGTGTTTTTCTTAGCTCGAATCTGAGCGACAGGTAAATTAACCCCTTGTTGCCACAATTTAACTGCTTTATGTTTACTCGCACCACTAATTAAAAACAGAACATTAATACTGTCGCTCAGTGTTTTCACACTCAGTGACACACGGTTTGCAGGCGGTTTGGGCGCGTGGTGAACCGCATGAACCAACTCCGTTTCATCATGCCCATGACAAGGAAACAAACTGGCGGTGTGTCCGTCTTCGCCCATTCCTAATAGCACCATATCAAAAGGCAAATACGCAGCGATTTTTTTTTCATAATCCCGCGCCGCTTCCGCTGCTCCTTGCTCTGCCATAATGGGAAAAATTTGGCTCGACGGAATAGCAACGTTGTCTAACCAAGCTTGTTTTGCCATCAGACTATTTCGCTCTGCATCATCTGCCGCTAAACAGCGTTCATCGCCCCAAAAAATCCACCATTTCTCCCATTCTACTTGGGCTTGGCTTAAGGCTTGATAAATTAAATTCGGTGTTGTTCCGCCTGCTAAAACAAGTTTAAATACTCCATGATGGGTAATGGCTTGGTTGGCGGCGGTTAAAATTGCCGCTGTTGCCGCTGTTGCCAATTCATGCGTGTCATTGAAACGATGTTTTTGCGTATTTTTATTCATTGCCATTTCCTTCGCATTCAGGGTCTAAAGAATGTCGCCAAAATTGATTTTCTTTGTCAAATAAGCGTCTTGTTTCTTTGGGCCCCCACGAACCAGCAGGGTAAGTGGTAATAAAATCCCGCTCCACTGCCCAAGTTTGCAAAATGGGGTCAACAATCCGCCATGCGTATTCTACTTCATCGAAACGTAAAAACAATGACCTATCGCCTTTGATAACATCGAGCAACAAATCCTCATAGGCATCGGTTTGGGATTCATTTTCATTGCGAAAGCTGGCATCTAAACTGCTAGTGCGGGTGCGCATTTCCAAACCAGGCTCTTTAACGGTCATTTCAATGCGGATACATTCTTCAGGTTGAATGCCTAATAAAATCCAATTTTGCGTTAAACATTTCATATGCGTATCGCGGAAAAACTGCAAGGGTGGGTGTCTAAAACAAATAGAAATACTCGATTGGGCTTTTGCCATGCGTTTGCCTGTGCGCAAATAAAAGGGGACACCGCGCCAGCGCCAATTATCCACATATAATTTCATCGCAGCATAAGTTTCGGTAATACTTTCTGCGGGAACATTTTCTTCTTGCAAATACGATTTGACGGGTTTGCCATTAATAATACCGTTAGAATATTGCGCCCGAAACGCATGAGCATGAACCGCTTTTTTCGGAATGGGACGAATAGACTTTAACACCTTCACTTTTTCATCGCGCAACGATTCTGCTTCCATTGAAACAGGCGGTTCCATGGCGACTAAGGTTAATAATTGCAATAAATGACTTTGCAGCATATCGCGCATCGCCCCTGAATTATCATAATATTGCGCCCGACTACCAATCCCTAATTCTTCGGAGTGCGTAATTTGGATATGGTCAATATAATTACGATTCCATAACGGCTCTAGCATCACATTGGAAAAGCGAAACACCAAGACATTCTGCACCGTGCCTTTGCCTAAATAATGGTCAATTCGGTAAACCTGTTCTTCTTTTAGATACTTGGTAATTTGATTTTGCAACACTTGCGCACTTTCTAAATCATAACCAAACGGTTTTTCAATCACAATCCGTCGCCAGCCTGTTTCTTCGCTTAATAACGCAACATGGCTTAAATAACGAATCACGCGACTAAAATCCTCAGGCGCAATAGCTAAGTAAAAAGCCATATTTTTAGGAAAATGCTGCTCACTTAATAAGGCTGCCATATCGGCATAATTTTGTTCGATGTCAAGGTCAACTTTATGATAAAACAACCGTTCACTAAAACGGGCAAACACGATTTCATTTAAGCCGCCGCGTGCTTTTTCCGCAATCATCTCGCGTGCTTCACTCAGCCATTTTTCTCTGTCCCAATCACGTCGCCCTAGGGCTAAAATTTTACTGCCATCTGGGATAAGATTTTCAACTTCCAAGTGATAGAGCGCGGGCATTAGCTTTACTCTGGATAAATTTCCAGTCGCGCCAAAAATCACAAAGGTACACGCTTCGGTAAACATAATAGTAAAAACTCCGTTGATAAAAAATAAAAACACTGTAAGTGGTTATAAATCCTCCCCACTTTTTTTTAGAGGGGAGGCGGTTATAAAAAGTTACATCACTGTTAATCCACTGGAAAGTAAAAAAGAAGCGGTAAAAAATACACAAGCCAAATAAAAACTGCTGATTTTATTTTTTCCTAACTCTTTACTTAAAATAGTGCCAACCACTGCAATATTCCATACGGCAAGAATAGGTAAACAATACACAGGAACCCAAACGTATTTTACATCAATTAGCACTGCCCAATACGCAATCGGTAAGGCTGACAACGTAATAATGGTTTGGCAACCTAAAATAGCAATCATTGACTGCAAAAAACGTACCTTTTTATGATGACGCGCTGTCATTAAAAAAATGATTGCGACAAATAACAGCGTGAGCAGTATTTCCAACAAAGTTTGCACAATCCCATCGCTAAATTCAACAAATAAGGTATCAAGTGCTAGTGAAAAAATAAAGTAAACTAACGCTGTTTTATAAAGCAACCGCGTAGACGCTAAAATATTGACAGGGCTGTTATGAAAAAAACAGATAAGAATTAATTGCTTAGTTAATGTCATTTTGTCCACCTTTTGGATAATTCCAAGTTAGGTTTAAATGCAAATCAAGAATAAATCAGTTTGCATTTTAGACACAAGACCTTGACACAGTGATGACAGTCTTGCTACACCGATATAAATTACCTAGTGGTAATAACTCTCTTGCTAGTTTTGTGCCACTTTTATAACTCATTGAATTTATTTATATAATAAAATCCACTGTTGTTTGGCTTGTTGTTTTTTTGCACCAAAACGATGCTTTTTTGTCACTTTATCCGCTTTTTATAAACAAATGGCAAAAAATAGCCTCAGCATCAGTTTAACATTTTGACAACCTGAAACTGATTGCCAATGACAAGGTGGGCTTTTTGTATTTCTGACTCGAACGGATAAATTTCATTATAAAAACAGACTGTTTTTGTGCCTTGTTAAAGCGTGTATGATGGTGCTAAACCGCTACAGATTGCTCATTATAGCGTGGTAGCCGTACATTACTTTCACTTAAAAACAGCTCTGTTAAATCGTACAAAAGCTCAATTTTCAGTAGATACTATCGCCATAGAGTTTGATTATGAATCAAGAAAAATCATCTACGCTAGAAATAAAAATGCCTATCTTAAAATTAAAAATTGGGATGTATGTAAGTAGGCTTGATAAACCGTGGGCAGAATCATCATTTTTATTCCAAGGCTTTTTAATCAGCAATAATGCGCTTATCAAAAAACTGGCACAGGAATGTGAATATGTTTATATTGATAGAACAAAACAGGATAATCAGCTAATCAATGAAAAAGTAGCCGATTTTTCGCCCACAACTGAAAAAACTGAACAAGGGTTTGGGCATTTATTGCAGCGTTGCAAAGAGTTTTTAGGCTTGCGCAAAACAGAACCACCGAGCGAACCTGTTTATCAAAAAACCAATCGTTTGAAGGATATTGTTGATTTAACGGTTAAAACGGATTCGATTATTTCCCCACGCAAACAACTGCCGTATCACAAAGAAATCAATTTTGCCAAACAAACGCATGCGCATATTGAGCATCTAATGCACGAGTTTACCTCGCAAGTCAAAGAAGGTGGCACGATTGATATTTTAATTGCTCGTCCTACCATTTATGATTGTATGGCAAGTGTGTTGCGCTCACCTGATGCGATGGTATTGGCAACCCGCTTAAAAAATAAACATAAATCAGTTTGGCAACGCAGTATGAATGATTGTGTATTAGCCTTAAGTTTAGGGCGTTATCTGAATTTGCATGAAGATGATTTAATTACGCTGGGGTTGTCTGCTTTATTACACGACATTGGAAATTTGAAAATTTCTCGTCAAGCGATAGAAGCGGCAGAAAATAAAATAGAATTAATAAAAACCCATACGCAATTAGGGTATGATATTTTAGTCAATTGTCCGGGTGAGTTAGGGAAAGTTGTAGCTGATGTGGCTTATTCGCATCACGAGCAGTTAAATGGCTTTGGTTTTCCACGCGGTTTATATGGCGAGCAAATATCGGCTTTTACGCGCATTGTCAGCATTGTCGATGTCTATAATACCTTAACGTTAGACACCCAAAACAGACAGGGAATGACCCATTATGACGCAATAACGACCATGTTAAAAAAAAGCGATTCCCAATTTGATGAAACCTTATTAAATAGTTTTAATCAATGTATTGGGATTTATCCTATTGGTTGCGTTGTTGAAATGAATACAGGTGAGCTTGCGTTGGTCGTTGAAATTGATCCCAAGCATAAATTAAGACCGACCGTTTTATTATTAACCGATGCCAATAAAACCCCTTGTGCAAAACAAGTAGTTGACTTAGCTCAAACAATGACAAAAGATGAAATGACTTTTTCAATTAAAGCCATTGTTCGTCCTGAAAAATACGGGATTCAAATTTAATATTGAATAACCCTTTAAAAAATTTGACTATTTTCTAAAAAACCATGACCCCCCTAGCAGGTCTTTTTATGAACTCAGAAACTATCGTTGTTAACGAAGTTAAAATTTCCGTCTCTGATTTACGATTGGGAATGTATGTATGTCGGCTTGATAAACAATGGGTTGAGTCATCGTTTGTATTTCAAGGCTTTATCATTAACAATGAAAAGCTTATTGAAAAACTGGCAAAAGAATGTAGCCATGTTTATATTGATGAAACAAAAAGTGTCTCCAGTCAAGCCCTTAGCTCAGTCGTCACGATTAAAAAGCCTGAAAAAAAACAAAGCTCTTTTTTTAATTTTGGTTCTTTATTTGCGCGAAAAAAAGCCACCCAAATTACGCGCAAAGAAACTTATCAGCTTTGTGATATTGTTGATCACAAAATTATTGCCCAAACGATTCGGCCGCCACAAAAACTTCACAGTTTTGATGAAGAGTTAAACAGCGCAAAACAAGCCCATGCCAGTGCTGGGGCTTTGATAAAAGACTTTATGCTCAATGTCAAACAAGGGGGGCCAATTGATATTATTGTGGCAAAACACGCCGTCTATGATTGTATGACAAGCATTTTGCGCTCGCCTGATGCGATGCTGTTGCTGAATCGCTTAAAAAGTAAAGATTTTAATTTGTGGCAACACAGTATGAATGTCAGCGTGTTAGCCATTAATTTAGGACGCTATTTGAATCTGCATGATGATGAATTGGTATTGCTCGGCTTATGCGGTATGTTTCACGATATTGGTAAATTACGTTTATCAAAAGCGACAATGGATTCAACCACAGATAAAGTAAAATTAATAGAAACCCACACTAAGCTTGGACAAGATATTTTATTAAAGTGTATGGGACAGTTAGCCGAAGTGGCAGCTGAAGTGGCTTATTCCCATCATGAAAAACTAGACGGCACGGGCTATCCACGCGGTTTGGGTGGCTCACAAATCTCACCTTATACACGGATGATTTCCATCGTAAATCTGTACGATAATTTGATTACCAATAAGGGCAGTAAGCAGGGATTGACCCATTATGACGCAATGGTCGCGCTATTGGGAAAAGCCCCCCATCACTTGGATCAAACGCTGGTTGACAGCTTCAACCAGTGCATGGGGGTTTATCCTGTTGGCAGTATTGTGGAATTAAACACTGGCGAGGTTGCAATGGTGGTGGAAGAAAATGAAAAACAACGCTTGCGTCCTAAAATTATGCTTTTAACAACCGCCAGCAAACAGCAACGTGAAAAAACGGTGGTGAATTTAGCCGATAATAAATTTACTACCGCAGCTGAATCCTATTTTATCAAGGCCATTGTCCGCGCTGAACAATATGGGATTAAACTCTAGGAACGCTAGACTTTTGCAATTGCACGATTTTTATTTGTAATCCATTCACTCCACGAACCTGCATACAACTTAGACCCCGTTAATCCTGCGTATTCCATCGCTAACAGATTGTGACAAGCGGTGACACCTGAGCCACAATTATGAACAACTTGTGTCGCAGAATAGGATTTTAACAAACTCGTAAATTGTTTTTGCAACACCATCGCAGGCAAAAACAGCCCTTCAGGAGTAAGATTTTTTTGAAACGGGCGATTCAGTGCAGAAGGAATATGCCCTGCAACAGGATCAATCGGTTCTTGTTCACCGCGATAGCGTTCTGGTGTTCTTGCATCAATTAAGCAAATGCTTTTTCGTGCTAAACCCGCTTCTACTTCACTGGCACTTAAGCAAATATTTTCATTAGGATACGGGCGAAAAGTTGTGCCAGTTATCTGCGGTAAAGTTGTGGTAACTGAATAGCCTTGTTTAAGCCAATAAGACAATCCACCCTCTAAAACGGCAACATTTTCATGTCCAAAACAGCGTAATAACCACCAAAAACGCCCTGCAAACGCCCCATTCGCATCATCATACACTACCACTTGAGTGTGACTATTAACCCCCCATTGCCCAAGTTTTTGGGCAAGAACCTTAAAGTTTGGCAACGGGTGTCGCCCTGTAAAACAAGCGACAGCCCCTGATAAATCTTTCTCTAAATCCGCATAACGCGCTCCTGCTAAATGCCCTTGTCGATAGGCTTTTGCACCTGCTTGTTTATCACTCAAAGAAAAGCGGCAATCAAAAATAACCCAATTTTTATTAGTAGCGTGCTGTGCTAGGTCAGCGGCTGAAATTAAGGTGTTGTATACCATGCTATTTATACCGTTAAAATAATTTTACCTAAATGTAAACTACTTTCCATCAGCTGATGGGCTTGCTGTGCCTTGGCTAATGGAAACGTAGAATGAATCACAGGTTTTATTTTACCCGTATTTAACAAATCCCAAACCTGTGTTTTAAGTTGTTGAGCAATCGCAGCTTTAAAAGCAAGCTCTCTTGCGCGTAGTGTAGAGCCAGTGATGGTTAATCGTTTCAACATAATCGGGAGTAAATTAATTTCAGCTTTTACGCCATTTTGTAAAGCAATTTGCAGCAAGCGTCCTTCAAATGCCAAGCAGTGTAAATTACGCGGAAAATAATCTCCCCCTATCATATCCAAAATCACATCAACACCCTTATCAGAGGTGAAATTTTTTACGGCTGTTACAAAATCGCTGGTGCGATAATTAATCGCTAAATCTGCACCTAATTGTTCACAAAAGGCGCATTTTTCATCACTGCCTGCGGTGACAATCACCCTTGCTCCAAATGCCTTGCCTAATTGAATCGCAGTTGTACCAATGCCACTTGAACCGCCGTGAATTAATAAAGTTTCACCGCTTTGCAACTGTCCACGATTAAAAACATTGCTCCAAACCGTGAAAAATGTTTCAGGCAAAGCTGCCGCTTCTATCATGCTAAAACCTGCTGGAATGGGTAATACTAAAGCCGCTTCTGCCACACAATAATGTGCATATCCCCCGCCTGTGAGCAAAGCACACAACTTTTCACCGATTTGTAAATTTGTGCTGTCATCACCTACCGCAACAATAGTGCCAGCAACTTCTAAGCCTAAAAGGGTCGATGCACTGGCAGGCGGAGGATATAACCCTTTCCGTTGCATAATATCGGGGCGATTAACCCCTGCGGCGGCAACCTGAATTAAAACCTGTCCTTTTTTTAAAGAAGGAATCGCTGTTTGACCCAGCTGTAACACACCCTCTTTTGTTATTTCAATTGCTTGCATCGTATTTGACATGATTTTGGCGGGTGATAAAAAATAAATCAAGCCTAACACGCAACAGTTGCCGCTGAAAATTAATTTTTTTGAAAGAACTGATTGGTAGACCCTAGAGAGAATCATTGTTAGAGCCATTTCCTGGATTAAGCCTTGATAAAAAATTTAAATCACTTGCTGTTAAATCATTAGCAGCGTTAGAATAAAAGCGTGATTTTTTAAAGGGTATTTAAACTTATCTCTTTGCTTAATCACAACTTTGGAGTTTTACTGAGGCTGTTAATCGGTTGATTAATAGCCGCTCAGGGACGATGAAGCCAAACCTATTGTGAAGTAGGGACGGAAAGCTACGGGTCTTTTTATTATCATAACGAAATGAAAAGACAGCCGGGTTGCAAATTATTTAAATAATTTGTGAAAATTCGGGATGTGTATCATGAAAAAGTTATTAATTGCTGCAAGCGTTGCCTTGTTAGCCTTATCTTTCCAAGCCAGTGCCGCACCTGTCAATATGTTACAACTTAGCATAGAAGATCCTGTTGATGCCCTTCAAATGGGTACTATTGGCTCTCCTTTTGCAAGTGCTATTGTTGCAAATCACGACTTTGTTTCAGGTTCAGGCAAAGTTGTCAATAATGTAGCCTTTACTCAAGATTGGGGATTAGAACTGGGGGTAAACAACCCCCGTGGCATTGCAGGTTCAGTTTCCTTTGCACAAGATGCTGGGGGCGGTGTTAGTTCAGTTCAGTTATACACTGATACTAGCTTTACCACTCTCCTACCTGATGCTGTATCAAAATTCAGAAACGGCGATTCTAATTGGATATTCCGTGGTGTGTTAACCGATGTTGACCACACTTATGGACTCCGGATAGCAGGTATGGGCGGGACAGCACGAGGAAGCTACTCTGTAAATACAAATGTTGTACCCATTCCTGGTGCAGTTTGGTTGTTTGGTTCTGGTATGTTAGGTCTGTTAGGGTTATCACGGCATAAAGCAAAAGCTTCAACACTCTCAGTTTAATTTTTTTCCTTGGCAAACTCTTGCTTGCTGATTTTTTCAGTGAGCGAGAGTTCTAAAGTTAAGATTCTAATTCCCTCACAATATGCGTTGTCGCAACTAATCTGTCCGCAAGTCCTGAGCCTAATCCTGTTAATAATTTAATCGCAACATGAGGAGCTTCAATACACAATCTTTCATAAGCACCGTGAGTCAGTTCAAACACAGTTGCTCCTGTATCTGCAATCACATCCGCTGAACGAATCCGACCTGTAAAAAGAGCCATTTCACCAAAAATAATCCCTGGGCGATAAGTGACCAATCGTAAAACACGTCCGCGTACAGTTGAACACACGCTAGCTTGTCCATTAGCTAAAAAGAAAACTCCTCGGTCATCACTACCTGATTCAATAATAGGGTCGCCTTGATTAAAGTAATGCACATCAACCCATGAGGCTAAAATATCAAGTTCTTCTTCATTGAGTTCAGAAAGTAATTCAAATTGCGCCAACCGCAAGTCATCGGTGGCTTCTTTAGCAAACCCTAAGTCATCTAATAGTTCGGCTTCAGCCGCTGCAAGAGCGGTATCGGTATCTTCAAAAACACGCCCTTTAGTTTCTAATTCCTCAACCCCTAAATCCGATAAATCCTGTCTGATTTGGCTATCCAACGGCAAATACGCCAAAATGAGCTTTTTATGCACTTTGCTCATATTCGTATTTAACCGTTTTAAAGTCATTGCACCACTGGCATCGACTAAACTATTCCGTCTAAAGTCTAAAATAATCCAATCTGCTGTTGCCATTTCGGCTTCAATTTGCTGACTGACCGTCTCTGCCGCACCAAAGAATAAAGGTCCTTGCAATTCAAAAACCGCAACCCTATCGGCATACGCCATTAAGATATTTTTCTCAATCACAGGTCGGTCAATCCGTGACATGATTTGATTTAAATGCAACACTTTCCGAACTGCGGTATCTTTGGCTTGATAGAGAAAGACCATAAAAGACAACGTCATCCCAACACCGAGTGCAGGTAACGCACCTGTTGCGACAACCAACACCGTCACTAAAATAACAACAATTAAATTAGTTAAAACCTCTACACGATTTGAGCTTGTATGGTGGCGCAAGTCAACTTTTTTGAGCAGCTGTTGCGTCCATTTATCCATCGCACCCGCTGTATTTAAAATAACCACCCCTGCCATCACCGATAATGGAATTTGTGCAATTACATCACCTAAACCAAAAGAAAGCGTGAGTAATGTGGCAGCACTGACTAAATTGGCATTGCGGGTTCGCCCCCCATTCGCGTACATATTTTGCGTAACATTGGGAGAACCCCCATTGGGTGTCCCACCAAAAAGGGCTGAAAGAAGGTTGGCTCCCCCTTGTACCATTAGCTCCTTATTGCTGTTATGCCGTGTGCCAAATAACTCATCGGCACTGGAAATACTGAGCAAAGATTGAATGGATGAAATTAAAGCAAGCGTAATTCCTGTGGTTAAAATAGAAAACCAATCGTCTAAGACTGAAAAATTTTTAACAACTCGGGCAACATTTTCAAATTGCAAATTAAAATAACTGCCTGTTGGTAATTCGCCGATGGTCGCGCCTAATGAATCACCAAGACCTGTAAAATGTCGCAACCCTACAAAAGCTAATGCACCGCCTGTTAGCCCCACCAATGCGGAAGGAATCATTTTGCTAATTTTTGAGCTAATGGTGGCTAAAACACAGGCAAACATCGCTAAACAGAGAGGATACGGATTAAAAGTTTGATTGCCTATTAAAATAGCCCCAAGAGTCGCTTTGAGTTCATCAAAAGAAGGATAACCCAGTAAATTAGGCACTTGTCCAATAATAATTTGCAGGGCAAATCCGTTAATAAATCCAGCTAAAACAGGGTGTGGAATAAACTTTACAATCGCACCTAGCCCTGCGCCACCAAGTGCTAATTGGGTTAAACCTGAAACAGATAAGGTAATAATACAGATGGTGATTAAAGCTTGTGGGGCACTGTCACCTGTAAAGCTGCTATGAAAAGCTTGATGTGTCGAAATACCTGCAATTAAGCTGGATAAGATAGCCGCGTGTGAGGTTTTTGGACAATTGCCATGCAGCGGTGGAAAACCAAAAATGCCTGCCATTAACGCAGCGAAAAAAGCCGACACAAAAGCGGCAATAATGCCTGCGGAAACAAATTGTGGCCCAAGACTTTGATACGAGACAATCCCGCAACTTAAAATAATCGGCACAACCATAAGTGAACCGACGATGCCGCCCGATACATCTCCCCACAGTTGTTTGGTATCCAAAGTGCCTCCTTATCTTAATAGTGCTGAGTGCTTAAGTCTTTTACGCTATGTTAATAGATATTATTGTTCATAACACCGTACTATTACGCATTTTTAAAATCAATTTCCCTCACTTTGAGATACGCTTTTTTCAGCATAGGTATCTGTCGGTTTAAATCATTTTCTTTACAAAAGAGGGATTGGGAGGGATTTTAAAGCATTTGTACTTTACTTTATGTTGTTTTTTTTATTTTTGCGATCAAACAAGCATCTGGTTTAAAGATGCTATTTACAATACCAGATTAACTTATTAAAGAGAGTGACAATTCTATGCTAGTCAATAGTTAGTTTTTGGTGTAGTCAAACCGCATTTGTTGACTGGGTATAAATTTCATGGCGACCACCGCAGCTATTGCAACGGCCATTAAAGCTGCTGCCAAAAAAGGTCGATAAGCAATCCATGCAATAGCAATGGTCAGCATTGTACAAGGTAGTGCTAATAAAAAGGAAAAAATCCACGTTCCCATCGCAATTAAATTGCCAAACAAGGGCAGAACCGCTGCAACAACAGACAAGGGTTTTAAAACCATCCCAAGTCCTAACCACATTAATAAAAACCCCCCTATTCTGATTGCCCAAGTAAGCAGGGCATTTTCACGTTGCGCCTGAAAAAACAAAGCTGAGGCATCAAGCAATCCCATTTCCAACAAATCAATCGTACTTCCTGCTTGCGTTTGATAGGGTGCAAAACTGTCATTCTGCTGTTGGGCAATTAAACTTACATCGGCAGGCTTTAATACTTTGAAACTAATTTGTAAATCACCAATTTCTGGTTGCGTTGGTATGTTGCCCAAATAAAAGCCAGCTCCTGTCAGCGTTAGTTTTTGACCTGCCAATTCTGTTGGAATATCAACACCTTGTACATTAAAATCCTGTTCACCCGATAAGCGAGCAATTTGCTGGGAAGTTAATCTAAATGCACCAACTTTGACCTGTGTTGCTTGGAGGGTTTGATTTTTATACAGCATGGGTGGGTTTTCATGTCCTGCCCGTTGTTTAAAATGACTGGAGCTAATTTCCTTGTTATCCCAATCTTGCCGATAAGTATACGTTTTTTTGGTGATTTTTGTACCACCAACCTCTTCATGCGTTTCAGTTTGTTCGGCCTCTTGCCATTGATACATAGAAACAAGACGTTGCAATTTAATCGCAGGGGCAGAGACCGCAAAAACAGAGTCTATTAAGGTTTCTTGGGTGTTTGCCAATCCCTGAATATGTATTAATTTGCCATTATTGGCAGGATTAACAGTTTCAGTTGCGACAGAAAGCACAATCTGCTGCCCTTCTTTGAGGCTATTATAACGTTCAACAGAGCGTCCTTCGTTCCACCATAATAAGGGAAAGGCCATAAAAAATAAGAAAAGACCCACTAAAATCCCTTTGATAGATTCGCCAAGGCGGCTAAACCAGGACTGATGACTGATTTCAGTATAAGGATTGTTACTCATAAAACACCTCACAAAAAAATAAGAAGCTTTTTTCGGTTATTTTTCGCTCTGTACTTGATTTCTACCGTTATGCTTGGCTAAAAAAAGTTGTTGATCCGCTTTGTCAATCAGCTGCATCGGCTGCATGGTTGCACTGGGAATCGTAGCCGCTGCCCCCAAGCTAATGGTAATTTGCCCTAATGTCGTGTTTTTATTTTCAATCGCTAACGCTTCAATGGCGCGGCGAATAGTCTCGGCGATTAACAATGCCTCTTGTAATTTTGTATTAGGCAGAATAACAACAAACTCTTCACCACCATAACGGGCAACAAAATCACTGGCACGTTTTGCCAATTTATCAATGGTGGCGGCGACTTGCTTTAAGACCTGATCACCTGCCAAATGCCCATAGGTATCATTTAAGGCTTTAAAATAATCTATATCAATCATTAAAACCGCTAAATATCCCTCCATTCGCAAAGCTCTATGCCATTCATCAACCAAAACTGTTTCAAATTTTAGTCGATTAGCAATTTGTGTTAAGCCATCTAAACAGGCTTGGGCGCGTAAAAGTTGATAATACTGATACAGTTGAACGTGTGTTTTAACCCTAGCTAACAATACCTGTGTATTAAAAGGCTTGGTAATATAATCCACCGCTCCTAATTCCAAGCCTTTAACAATTTCAGATTCTTCCACTTTCGCGGTTAAAAAAATAATCGGAATCGCTTCCCAATCCGTGTTTTCTTTAATCCTGCGACAGGTTTCAAAGCCATCAATTCCTGGCATCATAATATCCAGCAAAACTAAATCTACCTTGGTAATATCCAATGTTTTTAGAGCTTGCAAGCCATTTTGGGCAATCACAACGCGATAATTATGTTGTCGCAAAATCGTACCTAACACACGAATGTTATCTGAATTGTCATCAACAATAAGGATACTGGATTTTTCATTCATAGAGATTTCTCTAACTGATTGATTATTTTGATAAATTCATCAAGTATTTTAGGTAAACCTGATAAATCAAACAATTCTGCCGCCTGAATAAACTGCTCTGTCCACTGTTGCAACCGTGTGTCATGGTGCTGTTGGGCGAGTATTTTAAGCTGCTCGCCCACGTCAATCATTTGATCCACATCAAAAAAACCCGATTTTCGCCATTTAATAATTAAAGGAACATACTCTTCATTCACTATTGCAAAAAGTTCAGCAGGTTTTATCAGCGGCTCAATTATCTGCGGTGTAAAAATCTTAACAGGTGCGACGGTTAAAGGCGCAGGTTTATTATCACACGCTAAAAAACGCTCTAATGTTGCAATCAGTTTATCTTTATTCAGCGGTTTCTCCAACTGCACATCATAAGCGGGCGGTAATTGCCTTTCTGTGACAGTTAAGACAGACGCTGTAATCATAATGATAGGTGTCTTTAGATACTGTGGGAGAGTTCTGATTTTACGACAAATACTATCCCCGTCCTCGCCTGGCAAGCGTCTGTCCATTAAAATTAAATCAAAAGAATGTTTTTCAAGCAATTGTAATGCTTGAGTCCCTTCTTCGGCTTCATAAAGCGTCAACTGACTAAATTCAACTAAATACGATTTAATCAATTGGCGATTAAATAAAATATCATCAACTAATAAAAGCGTGGCAGGCTGAAAAGAAATAATTTCAGGCGGCGGTGGTAATGGCAGAATTGTTGTTGCTTGTAAAGAAGTACTGACTTCCACATTCGGTAAAATTAGGGCAAAACAGCTTCCTTTGCCTATTTCACTGGTCACGGCAATACTGCCTTGCATCACATCCAATAACCGCTGACAAATCGTTAAACCCAATCCTGTACCGCCATAAACAACACTTTGATTGTCTTGCTGCGTAAATGCTGCAAATATTTTTTCTTGTTGGTCTTGTGCAATGCCAATCCCGCTGTCGATAATTTCAAGCCGTAAAGTAACCCGATTTATAGTAGGACTTGGCTCAATCACAGCCTTTATTTTAACAAACCCTGCCTCAGTAAACTTAACCGCATTGCCGACTAAATTTAATAACAGCTGCCGCAAGCGAATTTCGTCTAACCTTAAGGAAGCGGGAATTTTTTCATCTATTTGAATAGAAAAATCAATCTCTTTTTCGAGGCATTTTTGTGAAAAAATAATTTTAATATCGTCTAACAAATTTTTTAATGAAACAGCGTTATATTGCAAGGTTAATTTTCCTGCCTCAATTTTTGATAAATCCAAAATATCGTTAATTAATTGCAACAAAGTTTTGCCACTGCGGGCAATTGCGTCTAAATAATAGCGTTGTGTGGCATCGGTAATTAAATTATTTAAAATTGAACTAAAGCCTAAGATGGCATTCATGGGCGTACGAATTTCATGGCTCATATTGGCGATAAATTCACTTTTTGCTTGATTGGCTTGCACGGCGGCTGTTTTGGCTTCCCGCAGCGCAATTTCTGCCAGTCGATATTCGGTAATATCATGAATTAAAACCAATAAATGTGGCTCTTGATTGCCACTAAAACTGACAAAATGATAATCAAGCCACACTTCTTGTTCGGGCGTTAAATGGATATGCGTTTCATGCCGCTGAGGAGTTTTCTCGCACAAACACGCTTGAGCTGCTTCAAATAATTGACTGGTTTGCCAAAAATCAATCGCGTATAAATTTTCATTTAATACCTCAGCCACGGTTTTGTGTAACGTTTGGGCTGCTGCTTCATTACAAGTAACACATTGCCCTGAGGCACTAAATACTTTTACCCCAACGGGCGAATGCGAAATAATTTTTTGATTCAAATCTAATAAATCGTTAATTTGCTGTTCAGCGTGTTTACGTTGGGTAATATCACTAAACACAACCACCGCGCCTGTCACCAGTCCTTTGTCAATAATAGGATTGCTGGTGTATTCAACGGGAAAAAAACGGTTATCTTTCCGCCATAAAACCTCATCGGTTATTTTATGACTGGAAGCCTTGGTAAAGGCTAAATACATAGAACAGGCTTCAATAGGATAAGGCGAACCATCGGCATAGCTATGATGGATTAACGAATGGGGCGAGCGATTCATTAATTCATCCGCAGAATAACCTAATAATTGACACGCCGCATTATTGATAAAAGTCGTTTTGCCTTCGATGTCTAAACCAAAAATACCTTCGCTGGTGCTGTTTAAAATTAACCGATTGTGAACTTCGGACTTTGCCAAAAGAAGTAACGTATTTTGCAAGCGTTGCTCGGTTTGTTTGCGGTGTGTTACATCACGCGCAATCGCATAAATCACATTTTCTTCCACATTATGATGCACACTCCACGATAACCAACGAACCGAGTTATTTTTACACAGATAGCGATTTTCAAAATTTAGGGTAAAGCCGCGTTTTTGAGAAGGTTGAGTCATCACTTTTTGGGTCATCTCACTATCGTCTGGGTGAACAAACTCAAAATAGGAATGTAAAAAAATCTCCTCGCTTGGATAACCCAAAACTTGCGAAAACGCAGGATTAATCACTTTAAAACAATTGTCTGCATCAATAATGCACATTAAATCAGCAGCGGTGTTAAAAAATTTAAAATACTGCTCCCGTTCGGTTTTTATTTTTTTACGCTCGGTAACATCAATTAAAATACCCAGCGTTTGCAAAGGCTGACCTTGTAAATCAAAATAAGTTTTGCATTTATTATTGACATATTTAACCGTGCCATCTGCCAGTAATAAGCGATGCGTCAGCTCATAATCTTGCTGGCTGGCCAAATGTTGTGCATAGCTTTCTTCAACCATTGCCAAGTCATCTGGATGAACAAAGGTTAAAAAAGCCACATAAGAAGGGATAACTTCGTTGGTTTGTTTGGCAAAAAGTCGATACAGCTCATCTGACCACTGGATTGTGTGGTATTGATTATCCACTAACCAATACCCAAGATGAGCAATTTCTTGGGCTTGTTTTAGCATCATCTCACTGGTTTTTAATGCTTCCATGGCTTGTTTGGTTTGGCTTATATCACGGACAAAAGCGCAGTTATATTCATTGCCTTCATAATTAATAAAATTGGCAGTAATTTCCACCCAAATCAGTGAGCCATCTTTTTTCAAAACAGACACTTCAAAGCACAAGCTTTTATGTTTTTTCAAATCTTGCCAATGCAGTGTCCAAGCTTCCTTATCATGGGTAGGATTGATATTTTCGATACTTAAGGATAAAAACTCCTCTAGTTCATAACCGAGCATTTCACTTGCCGCGTGATTAGCGTACAAAATCGAAGCATCAGCTTTAATCCAATAAATCCCCTCATTGGCCGAATCAATTGAAAATTGTGTTAAGCGCAGTTTTTTCTCAAGCGTAGAACGTTGTTTTATCTGCTCGGTTAATTGTTCGGCTGTTTCCTGTAATTGGGCAAACGTGGGTAAATTTAGAAAAAAAGGAATTTTTCGCCCTAATTCAATGGCAGTGATAACCGAAACAACCGCCGTTATTGCCATAATGAAGCCTTCTAGCCAATACAGCGGCAGCCAAATCACCACGATTGCCATCAGATGAGTGGCTGCACAAGCCAAAATAAACAGCGCGAATAACCAGAATAAATGTTGCTGCATTAAAACCCGATGTTTATGGCGAATAAACACATAAATGGTGGCAGGAATAGCAATATAGGCGATGGCAATTAAGGCGTTAGAAAGGATGTGAATAGCCAATAACTCTTTTTGCCAGCCTAGGCAATAACCATGCGCTGTGGTCGCTGTGGAAAATAAAAATAAATTAAGGATTTTTTCTAACATAACGCATCGTTTTAAGTTTGATAAGTAAGTGAGCCAAAGTTTTTGTACGTTTTATTTGCTAGATGGAGTGCAAAACCTAGGTTTTGCATTCCAAAACTTTTGCTTTACTACTTAATTGTTGAAAAAATCAGTGGATAACTAATCCCACCAAAAAAACCACACCCGCCCATTTAATAAACTGGCGGCTAATGCGGCAATGGTTTGTGTACCTTGATAAACAATATCAGGGCAATAAATAAATTGCTGCTGGGCTAAGATTAACGCTTGATCGGGTGTTGTGGGTGGATTTTTTACTTCTAATTCAATTACATCCATCGTAATTCCTGCCACCGTTGCGCCATAGTGCTGCTGCCAATAGCGAAAAACAGCACTGTGTTCAGCAGCGGTTGGGCAGTCATTCCACCCGCCGATTTTTAAAAAAGCAGGAATCATCCAACTTTCTGCAACGGGTACAAGCGCGATATAAACCTCAGCTTTAGGTTCACCTGTAACCAGATTCAAATGTACAGACAGGCTCATTGCAGGCGATAAATCGTCCCATTGCCCGACGGTTAAGTCGTAATATTCGGGGTCTTGCGCTTGGCGTTTTTCAAACCACGCCAATGGGTCTTGGGCTTGGGCGTGCTGCAAAAGTTGCGTAAAACTTTCATTCTGATATTCACTGGCTTCAGCGTGAGAGGCTAAATCATCGGCATCGCCCAAAATAACAGGGATAAACTCGACATTATTTTTAAGCGATTGATACGTCGCCAGTGCGTCACTGCCAGCGACTGTTAAAATTTCACATTGAAAAGACATAAGGTGTTCCTATAATTAAACTACTGATTTTAAAGTGTATTTTAGATATTTTTCCCCAACAACGGCTGCAAAATCGCTTGTAATTCGCTCGCAGACATTTCACCCAATTGCCGATGCACAATCGTTCCTTGCGCATTCACCACGACAGTAAACGGCACCGATTCAATGAGGTTACCCCATTGCCGCGCTAACCCCATGCCTTGATTGCCCCCTAACAAAATGGGATAGTTGATGCCTATTTTAGTGGTGTAATCCAGCACCGCTTGCTGTTCATCTAAGGCAATCCCAATAAACTGCACATTTTTAGCCGCATAATCGGTTTGCATTACCATAAAGTCAGGGATTTCATGCAAACACGGTGGACACCAGGTTGCCCAAAAATTAATCACTAATATTTTACCGCGCCATTGGGATAAGGCGTGACTTGTTCCTTGTAAATCAGGTAGTTGTGTGGAAAATAAATCCGCAGTAACACTGACTTTTTCGGTTGAGATGTTGTTTAGGTTACGCACCAGCATTCCGCTAGCCAGAGCAACCAAACCTGCGATGAGAATTAAAAGCGTGTGTTTCATGGTGATTTTGTCCCGAAGTTGGCAATGCCTGCTAAAAAAGTCTCGGCTTCTTGATAGCCAATCACCCGATACTGGGCTTGCTCTTGCCGGTCTGTACCAAAAAATAAAATCGCAGGGGGGCCGACTAAGTTAAATTGTTTTAATAACGCTTGGTCTTCGGCGGTATTGGCAGTGACATCGGCTTGCAATAACACAAATTGGTCAAGCTTTTGTTTCACTTTAGCATTCGTAAAGGTATAGGCTTCCATTTCTTTACAGGAAATACACCAATCGGCATAAAAATCCAACATCACGGGTTGTTTTTTCTCACTTGCCGCTTGCAATTGCTGCTGTAACTCAGCCAGTGATTTAATGCGAATAAAGGTCAGCCCTGTCTTTTTTTCACCTGCGGCATAACTGGCAGACAGTGTTCCTTGCAAAGGCTGCAACGGATTGGTATTGCCAAGACTGACACCGATTAACAAAATCACCCCGTAAACCAACATCATCACGCCCAGCCCTTTCCACAATTTTCGCCAACCGCTGCTCGGATGGGGTAACGGGTCAATCGCGCTGAGATAAATCGCAGGAATAACCAACAGCATTGCCCATAACACCATCATTAACGGCGCGGGTAAAATTCTATCCAGCATCCATAATGCCACCCCCAGCATAATCACTCCGAACACAGGATTAATGGCGTTGAGCCAATGTCCTGCGCGGGGCAACAGTTTTCCTGCGGATGCGCCAATCAGTAATAACGGCGTTCCCATCCCAAAGCCCATCATAAATAAGGCACTGCCCCCGAGAACTACATCGCCTGTTTTACCGATATAAATCAATGCGCCTGCGAGTGGTGCGGCGACACACGGGCCGACAATTAATGAAGACAGTGACCCCATCATCGCTGCACCTAAATATGAACCATCGCGATGTTTATCGCTAGATTGGTGCAGTTTAGCGCGTAAAAAAGTCGGTAATTCCAAATGATAAAAGCCAAACATTGAAAAAGCTAAAGCAACAAAAATGCCGCTGAATAAACCAATCACCCACGGTTGTTGAAACGTGGCTTGTAGATTACTACCAAACAGCGCGGCTAAAACCCCAAACACCGTATAAGTCAAGGCGGTTGCCAGCACATAACTGAGCGATAGCCCAAACGCTTTGCCAGTGCTGATATTTTTCCCTTGCCCGATAATAATGCCCGATAAAATCGGCACCATCGGAAACACGCACGGGGTCAGGGATAATAAAATTCCAAACCCTAAAAAGGTCAACAAACTCAACCCCAAACTGTCTTGATGCAAGGATTTAACGATTTGGTCTTGTTCTGAAAGCGGCGCGGCTGTAGTCTTGCTAGACAGGGCTGGCAAATCAAGCTGCACGGTTTTTTCCATCGGTGGATAACACACACCACGGTCAGCACAGCCTTGATAGCTCACAGTTAAACTCACCGCTTCTGCTTCAGAACCCGTGCGCAACAGTGGCACATCAAAACTGAGTTCATTATGAAAAATCTCCACGTCACCAAACGCTTCATCGTGTTTGGGCGTACCGCGTGGTACTTCATAAGCACCTAATTGCATAGATTGGCTATTAAGCGTGAGCTTTATTTTTTCCCGATATAAATAATAGCCATCCGCTAACAGCCAATTCAGATGCAGCGTGGTCGGATTTTTAACCGCTGAAAAAAATTGAAAGGCTTGCTCGGCGGGCAATAATTCTGGTTTGGCAAACGATGCTTTCAGCCCTTGTAAACCATTGCTCAATTGGCTTAACGGATTGGCTTTGGCTGGCAGAGCAGCGGGTAAAGTCACATCCAAGGTCTTTTTTTGCGGTGGATAACACACTCCCGCCTCGGCACAGCCTTGATAGCTCACCAATAATTGAAAGCTGCTTTGCTGGGTTGGATTAATCACGGGAACGGTTAAGGTTACATTTTTGTGATAAACCAGCATTTCTCCAAAATTTTCATCCTGCTTGGATTCAGCGGGGGGAAAATCAAATTTTCCTAACTGCACTTGCGCGGGCTGGGCTGTTAAGTGAAATTTAGCTTGATATAAATAATAACCTGGGGCAATTTGCCAAGACACGTCCACTTGCTCAGAGGAAACAGCGTGTGCCGCGACTTTAAACGCCACATCGGGTGGCAATAAAATCGGTTCATCGGGCGCGGCAAACAAAGGCAGGGAAAAAAACAACAACAGGGTATAAAAATTTAAGCGGGTAACACACATGAATTAATCCAATGCAAATAGTCGGGAAGCGCGTTTTCAAGGCAAACAGCAATGATTTCAGGAACTTGATAAGGATGAAGTTGTTTAATTTCAGTTTCAATCGCAGGATAATGTCTGGCACAGGTTTTAATCAGCAACATCTGCTCTTGGGCTGTTTCAATCACCCCTTGCCATTGATACACCGAGGTAACGCTCGGCAAAATAGTAACGCAGGCGGCTAACTGGGATTGAATTAAATGTTGGGCAATTTGTTGAGCCGTTGCGGTATCAGGACAAGAACAAAGTATCAGTTGGTAGTTGGTAGGCATTTTTTTAAAACAGAAGATAAGCGGTAAGAAATACTATTATCCTAGAAATTCCACCCAATTGCGCTTATATTGTCAGAAGTTATGGCTTAAAGAGTGAGTTATCTTGATATGAAAATTGCCCAGTTAGTTTTTCTGTTTTTACTCAGCGTTCCGTTTATCGAAATTTATCTTTTATTAGAGGTCGGCAGTGTTTTAGGGGTTTTCCCCACGCTGATTGTGATTGTTTTTACCGCCGTTTTAGGAACGACTTTATTCAGAGCGCAAGGCTTTATCACTTGGAAGCGCGTGCAAGAAAGTTTTGCCAAAGGCGAAATTCCTGCCTATGAAATGATTGAAGGGCCGATTTTATTAGTGGGTGCATTACTGTTAATCACGCCCGGATTTTTTAGCGATATTTTAGGATTTGCCTGTCTTGTACCACCGATTCGCAAAACCATTGCTCGCTATGTAATTGAAAATTATTGGATAAAAGCCCAACAAGGTCATCCTTTCAACCCCGCCACAACACAACCTGACGCGATTGAAGGTGAATTTAAAAAAGAAGAGTAGCGTTATCTTATGCTATTGATTTGTTTGTTATTTGCAGGATTGGGATTACTGCTGGGCTATGCGGCGCAGTATTTAACCGTCACAGGCGACCCTGTGGCTGAAAAAATTGAGCGGTTATTGCCACAAACCCAATGTGCGCAATGCGGTTTTCCGGGCTGTAAACCCTATGCCCAAGCCATTGCTAACCGACAAGCCGACATCAATCAATGCCCTCCAGGTGGCGATGAAACGGTGTTGGCATTGGCAAATTTATTAGGACAAACCGCCAAACCATTGAATACCGCTTTTGGCGTGACCGAAGAAAAACAACGCGCCTTTATTATTGAAGCCGATTGTATTGGTTGCGCAAAGTGCATTCCGCCCTGTCCTGTTGATGCAATTTTAGGCGCGGCAAAATTTATGCACACCGTAATTGCCGCAGAATGCACAGGATGTAAACTTTGCCTTGCGCCGTGTCCTGTGGATTGCATTATTATGCTGCCTGTCCCGCCAACGCCTGCCACTTGGCATTATCCTTTGCCTGCTGATGCGTAAACTCTTAGCTCTCATTTCGCAACACGCGCTGTCCTTGCTAAAAAAACCCAGCGTATCGGCAACTGGTTTTCACGGCGGCGTGGCACTCCCTAAAGCCCAGCCCGTACCACTGGAAATAGCCAACAGTTTCATTCCCCGCACCTTAGTTTATCCTTTGTTGCAACGTGGTGATACCTTAGCACACGCCGTTGTCAAAGTGGGCGAACGGGTGTTAAAAGGACAGGTGATTGCACACACCGACCAGTTTGTACTTCACGCGGCGAGTTCAGGCAAAGTCAGCGCGATAGAATCGCGTCCTATTCCTCATCCTTCTGGATTAAGTGCAACTTGCATTGTGATAAGCACCGATGGCAAAGAGGAAAGCGTCCCTGTCACGGATACAAAAAAAAATTTATATACCTTGCCGCAATTGTGCGACCTTGTGAAAAACGCAGGGATTGTTGGTTTAGGTGGCGCGGCTTTTCCCACCGCGTTAAAACTCAGTGCCAGCACAACCATAGACACGCTGATTATTAATGCAGTGGAATGTGAAGCCGAACTACGTTGTGATGCGGCATTGATTCAACAAGCTGCGGCACAAATTGTTCAGGGCATTATCCTGTTAAGTAAAACCTTAAAGGTAACAACGTCTATTATCGCTCTGAAAGAAAACAGTGTTGCAGAACAAACCTGTTTAGCAGCGGCAATTGCGGAAAGTGATGCCGCGATTGCGTTGATTTCAGTGGCAAATCGCTACCCAAGTGGCAGTGAAAAACAGTTAATTCAAACTATAACAGGCAAACAAGTACCGCACAATGCTAGCCCTGCCACGATTGGGGTGCTTTGTTTAAATGTCGGGACGGTATTTGCGATTTTTCAAGCGCTTGTACAGCATCAGCCTTTGTTAGAGCGGGTGGTGACAATAACAGGTAACGGGGTAGCTAACCCACAAAATCGTTGGGTAAAAATCGGCACACCGATTGCCGAACTTATCGCGCAATGCGGTGGCTATACTGAAAATGCACAACGGTTAATTATGGGGGGCGCGATGATGGGCGTTGCGTTAGCAGATGACGCGATGCCTGTAACGAAACAGTGCAATGGCTTAATCGTGAGTTCGGTTGTAGAAAAAACAGCCCCCGCGCCCTGCATTCGCTGTGGGGCGTGTGCGCAGGTTTGTCCTGCACAGTTGTTGCCGCAACAATTGTATGGCTACAGTCGGGCTGAAAATTACTCCCAATTAGAAAAACACTCGCTTACTGCCTGCATTGAATGCGGATGTTGTGATGTCGCGTGTCCCAGTCACATTCCACTGGTGCATTATTTTCGTGCCAGTAAAGGAAAAATTGCCCAGCAGCACACCGAATCGCAGGCAGCGGCATTAGCAAAACAACGCTATGAGGCGCGGGTTGCTCGCTTAGAACAGGAACGTCAACAGCAAGCCACCCGAGCAGAAAAACAAAAACAAGCCCTTGCCGC
>JAIFMS010000170.1 GCA_020048335.1 Methylococcaceae bacterium
CTGTCTTGAAAAATAGACTGACTGACCACTAAACTGTCTTCAACAAAATGCGTTTCTAATAAGTATTCATTGACCATTTGAATCAATGTAATAACAACCGTGATAATTAAATAAATTGAAAAAACAACTTTTAGTAATTGAAAAGCAAGCGATTTTTTAACAAGCGGTGATGGTTTCATTTTTTAAGAAAAAAGAAGAAAGTGACGGGACTATTCTAGCATTTTTTCGCAGGCTTTTTACTTTTACTAATGACTAATCAGTAAGTTATGGTCACGTCTTTGTCCTGTATCTGCTTGTAAAATAGCGATACAATTCAGTGCTAAAACTTAAGGAGTGCTTAAATGTGGCAAGATTTGCGAGTTCTATTTTTACTAGGCGGATTACTTTATTCTATTCATGCGTATGCGGATAAAAAAATTGTCTTAGCAACAGCGAATTGGGAACCCTATATTTCAGAATCTTCTGCAACGCAGGGGCAATTTAGTGAAATTGTAACCAGCATTTTTAAAGAGATGCAGTTGGAAACAACCTTGATTTTTGCCCCGTGGAAGCGTGTTGAGTCGATTGTTGCCGATGGCGAGGCGTTTGCGGCTATTCCTTATGCGTATACGAAAGAACGCCACAAAAAATTTGATTATTCTGACCCGATTATGAATTCTTCCTATGTGTTTATTTATAATAAAAAAGTGTACCCGAAAGGGATTGATTACACCCAATTAGAAGAATTAGGCAACTATCGCATCAGTGGTGTAACGGGGTATTGGTATGAGCAATTATTTATGAGCGCAAAATTGAAGGTTGAATATGTGACCTCTGATGAACAGAACATTGTTAAATTGTATGCAAATCGGGTTGATTTAGTGGCAACCAATGATTTAGTGGGTTGGTTTTTGATTAAAAAACGCTATCCAAAAGAAGTCGCGCAATTTGGGGTGCTTAAAAAGCCTTTTGGTTCACAGTATCTACACTTGATGGTGTCCAAAAAATACCCTCATGCACTGGAATTGACCCAACGGTTTAATGCGATTTTGAAAAAACGCCGCGAATTAGGCAGTGTGCCAGCGTTGTAATTTTAATCAAATCGCTTTGCATCGCTGGGCAATTGATTAAAAATAGGATGTTTTTCAATCCCATAACGCTCAGGGTAATAAACAGCGGCTAAATGCAGCCCTTTTGGTGAGGCTGTCACGCCACCCTGACTGCGGTCTTTAATGTCTAGTAAAGCGCGTGTCCATTCAATAGGTTGTTTACCCACACCTATTTCCATCAACACCCCTGCGATATTTCGCACCATGTGATGTAAAAACGCATTCGCACACACCTCAATGATGACTTGCTGTTGCTCACGATAAACCTTGAGAAAATACAACCGCCGTTGTGGACTTTTTGATTGACAGCCTTGCGCCCGAAACGAGGAAAAATCGTGAGTGCCACATAAAGCTTGCCCTGCAAGGTGCATTTTTTGCTCATCCAATGGCACTGCACAACCCGTGGCTTGGTCGCGTAATAAAGCCGATGTCATGGGGCGATTTAAAATGCGATAGCGATAAAAACGGGCAATCGCACTGGTGCGGGCATGAAAATCACCCAGCGCAGGTTTTGCCCAAATAATGCGCACATCCGCAGGTAAGTAGCGATTTCCCCCCATCACCCAAGCGTGTAAATCCCGTTGTACAGAGGTATCAAAATGCACCACTTGTTCTAAGGCGTGAACACCTGAGTCAGTGCGCCCTGCACAAATTACGCTAATGGAGTGATTGGCAACGTTGGAGAGTGCGTGTTCTAAAACGCTTTGCACGGTGCGTTTACCTGTTTGCCATTGCCAGCCAAAAAACTGACTACCATCATATTCAATGCCTAATACAATGCGTTTTGTGTCGTTATTCATAGTTGATTGAGTGTTTAGATTTGATAATTGGAAAGTCGGCTTCATATTGAAACTGTCATTCTTTAACCTAAATTTAATTTTAAAAAACAACCTTTATTATGAAAGAACAACTCATCACAAGCTTGCAAAGTCCTGATTTTTTTTCAGCCGCTTTTATGATTCCCAATGTTGGCGCACCTTTTATGGTTGGCTTGGCGGTGGGTTACTTTGCTAAAAAAATGCTCAAACTAGCCCTCTTTATTGCAGGCGGAGCGATTGTGTTGTCATTTTTAAGCGAGTCCTATGGCATTTTTACCGTGAGTGATGCAACCTTACAAGGAGCGGCAAATGTTGCGACAGAAGCTGCCCAACAATCAGGCAGCTTTTTAGTCAATCGGTTATCCAGAATTACAGGAAAAGGGGTAAGTTCTGTGGCAGGGTTTTATTTTGGTCTAAAAATGGGCTAGATTTTAAGGCGAATAACACTTAATTTATTGCACCTCAATTTCCAGTTTATCAATACTGCTGTCAGCTAAGGAAAGTTTTAATTTAAGTTGTGCAGGATGCACCATGTCTTTGGTTGCTTTGGGTTCTGGAGCATTACTTTTGGGTTTAAAAAAAGAATCTAAAGCCGCTGAAAAGGGGTTAGATTTATCGACAGCGACTTCATTATTTATCGGCACAATTGGAATTAAACGAAAGATTTGCTCTTGCTTTAAATTGGCATAACCTAAGATAACCACCACATAACGCGCCCCTTCTTGCCGATCAAAACTCAACGTTTGCGTTGTGCCAGGTAAGATGATTAAGCGTTGCGTTGCTAAATTAGTAGAGTCAATCTGTTCGGTTTTTAACAAATCTAACAGCCCACTTTTAGATTGCGTAGCCTGTAAAAAAGCAGTCTGGTCACTTAATTGAAAAAATTTCATTGCCAATGCACGCGGGGCTTTATCAAAGGTATGCAGTGCTTGCGGCGAGGTAATGGTTAAGCTAATCGCTTTTGCTTGCGTTGCCCAAACTTCATCTTCAGTCGGTCTAATAACGGCAGGTTTGCCCTCATAAAGCCAAGTTCGCTTGGCATCATCCCATTGCCACAATGCTTGTTCTTTAACATTATTAGTTTTTTCCACACATCCAGTTGTAGCAAAAACCAGCAATAGCACGGTTATTATTTTTACAAGCACTTTTGAACCCATTTTCTTACTCTCAATCCATCCACTCAACATTGTTAATACAGTTATTAATCAAAAGGGTGTTCTAAAACAATTGTTTCATTACGATCGGGCCCTGTTGACAAGATTGTTACTTTAACACCAATTAATGCTTCAATTTTACAAATATAGGCTTTTGCATTTTCGGGCAATTTTTCATACTCTGTAATACCTGCGGTTGATTCTGTCCAGCCGGGTAATTGTTCAATTACTGCCACACAAGCCTGATATTGCTCGGCACCCAGTGGTGCGGTATCGGTAGTTTTTCCATCAATCGTATAAGCGGTGCAAACACCAATTGATTCCAATCCATCCAACACATCTAATTTAGTCAAACAAATCCCTGATAAACTATTAAGTTGCGCGGATTTGCGCATTGCCACCGCATCAAACCAGCCAGTACGGCGTTTTCGTCCTGTTGTCGCACCAAATTCGTGTCCTTTTGTTCCTAAATGGTCGCCATTTTCATCAAACAATTCGGTTGGAAAAGGCCCATTGCCTACTCGTGTTGAATAGGCTTTGGTGATGCCTAACACATAATCAATGCTTAACGGCCCTACACCCGTGCCTGTTGCAGCGCCGCCTGCGGTGGTGCTTGAGGAAGTGACATAAGGATAAGTGCCGTGGTCAACATCTAATAACGCCCCTTGCGCCCCTTCAAACAACACTTTTTTGCCCGCTTTTTGATAGACATACAACAACTCGCCGACATCGGTGAGCATCGGTTTAATCTGTTCGGCTAATTTTAGCGTATCATCCAAAATTTGCTGATAATCCAACGCGGGTTCATGATAATAATTGACTAACATAAAGTTATGAAATTCAATCATTTCTTGCAATTTTTGGGCAAAAACAGCAGGGTTTAATAAATCACCTGCCCGCAAAGCCCGCCGCGCTACTTTATCTTCATACGCAGGCCCTATGCCACGTCCTGTCGTGCCAATCGCTTTTTCACCACGGGCTTTTTCACGCGCTTTATCAATCGCAATATGAATCGGTAAAATCAAGGTACACGCTTCGCTGATTTTTAACCGATTACGCACCGAGATATTTAATTTTTCTAAAACGGCAATTTCTTCCAGTAAAGCCTCAAGCGATAACACTACGCCATTGCCAATCATGCACTGCACATGGTCACGCAAAATGCCGGAGGGAATCAAGTGTAAAACTGTTTTTACACCATTTAAAACTAAGGTATGCCCTGCGTTATGTCCGCCCTGAAAACGGACCACCGCATGAGCTTGTTCGGTCAATAAATCGACTAACTTGCCTTTCCCTTCATCACCCCATTGTGTACCAATGACTACAACATTTTTTCCCATCATGATTCCAACTTAAATTAGTGGCTTAACAAGCCAATGTTGATTATTTTTTTCTAAAACGGCATTACACCCTAAAGTGTGCGCATCACCGACTTGATTAGGCAATTGCTGAATGACAATCTGCCCAACCGCTCTTAGTTGTCTGATTTTTTCAAATAAAGCGTTGTCTTCATCAGCAGGTGCAAAAATCACCGATGCAGAGTCATCTATTTCACTAGGTTGACTAAGAGCTGCGAGCAATTTTAAATCTGCACTAAAACCTGTCGCCGCTCGCGCGCGTCCAAACACTTTACCAATATTATCATACCGCCCACCACGGGCAATTTCTCGTCCAACACTGGGTACAAAGGCGGCAAATACAACGCCTGTATGATAGTGATAGCCGCGTAATTCGGCTAAATCAAAATTAATCGGCAAGGACGGAAATAAAACGGTTAATTTATCGGCAATCGCCTGTAAATCAGCTAAGGCTTGTTTGACGGTATCGGTTGCATTGGCAAATAATTGTTGGGCTTTGGTTAAAACCTGTCTATCGCCATTAAGCTCAAACAACGCCAACAACAGGGTTTTGTCACTGTCCGCTATCGGGTAACTCTCGACTAATTCCAGCAATTCGGTTTTCGCTTTGCGTTGCAACACCTCAAATAATTGGGTTTCTTGGTGTGGCGTTAAACCTGCTTGTGCGGATAATTCCCGATAAATCCCCACATGACCTAAATCAAGATGTACCTCTTGCAAGCCTGCAATAGCCAGCATTTCCAACATTAATTGGATGATTTCTAAATCACTTTCTTTCCCCGCATGACCATAAAGTTCAGCTCCAATCTGTCGTGGACTGCGGGTTTTTTCCAACGCATCGCCCAAGGTGTGCAAAACTGTTCCTTCATAGCACAAGCGCGTAGGATGTAAATGGCGCAAATTATGGGCATCAATCCGTGCTACCTGTGGAGTCATATCGGCTCGCACGCCTAGCAGCCTGCCTGTCAGTTGGTCGGTTAGTTTAAAGGTTTGCAATTCAAGGTCATGCCCTGAGCCTGTTAAAAGCGAATCCAAGTAATCCATAAAAGGGGGAATCACCAATTGATAACCCCAACAAGCAAACATATCCAACAGATTGCGGCGTAAACTTTCTAAATAACTTGCTTCCTCAGGTAATATTTCTTCAATACCATCGGGTAATAGCCAAGGGTCTTTTTGTAACATTTATCTTTATCCCTTCACACAAAACGCCCCACAATCGCGGAGCGTTTTTAGTTTAAGCGTTATGTTTGAGAAAACGCAATTTTAAGTTATTGCTGCTTTTTAAAGTATTTGAAAAAGTCTGAATTAGGTTCTAATACAATGACATCGTTTGGATTAGCAAAGACTGATTTATAGGCATTCATGCTGCGATAAAAAGTAAAAAACTCTAAATCTGCTCCGTAAGCGGTGGCATAAATTTCAGCCGATTTCGCATCCCCTTCACCGCGCAATTTTTCAGCATCACGAAATGAATTAGCTAAAGTAACAACCCGTTGCCGGTCGGCATCCGCACGGATTCTTTCAGCCGCCTCAGCACCTTGTGAACGAAACTCACGCGCCACTCTTGCCCGTTCTGCTTCCATTCTTAAATACACTGAATTACTCACATCAGGCGGTAAATCAATACGTTTAACCCGCACATCAATAATTTCCAAGCCTAGAGCAGCCGCTATTGCAGATGAGTTTTTAATCAATAAATCACGGATAATGGCTCGGTCTGTTGAGACCAATTGCTTGATATTGCGCTTACTAAATTCACCGCGAAACGCATCTTTGATGATTTGATCTAGGCGCAAATTAGCTTGACTAGGGTCACCTGCCACCACCGTATAAAAGGTTTTGACATTGCCAATTCGCCATTTAACAAAAGAGTCCACAATCACGTTTTTCTTTTCAGCGGTTAAAAAACGTTCAGGCTGTGTTCCCATGGTTTGTACACGCGCATCAAATTTTTTAATATTATTGATGAACGGCCATTTAAAATAAATACCAGGTTTATAGTCATCGCGCACTATTTCGCCAAGTTGAAATTTAATGGCTTTTTCAGTTTCGTGAACCGTAAAAACACAGGTCATGGCGATAAACAACACACCTGCGATGGCGAGTAAAATTTTATTTTGGTTCATTGCCGTCCCCTTTCTTCACGCGCAAACCCCTGTCTTTCACTACTGCCACGCTGTTCTGGCACATCTTGCAAGGAAGGTCTAACAATCGGAGGAAGCACACTGACTCGCCGCGTTGATACTGTAGGTGTTATATCTTCGGGAGTTTCTGTTTCCTGCGCAAGTTCAGTATGGGTTATTTTATCCAGTGGCAAATACATAATATTGTTATTTTTTACATCCACTGTCACTGTATTAGCTTTACTTAACACCGATTCCATTGTTTCCAAATAAATCCGTTGCCGCGTTACACTGGGTGATTTTTTATATTCCACCAACAGTTGCGTAAAACGACTGACTTCGCCTTCGGCTTGGGCGATGATTTGTTCTTTATAGCCGCGCGCCTCTTGTATTTTTCGTGCAGCGGCTCCGCGAGCTTTGGGGACAACATCATTGGCATAAACTTCGGCTTCATTAATTAACCGCTGCTTGTCTTCACGCGCTTTAATTGCATCCTCAAAAGCACTTTGGACTTGTTCAGGCGGTTGGGCATCCTGCAAATTCACACTGGTGACTTGTACTCCCATTTGATATAAATCAACAACACTTTGAATTTCATGTTTAATTTGCGTGACAATTTCGCTTCGTCCTTCGGTCAACACAAAATCCATTTTATTACTGCCAATAATGCCACGTTCTGCACTTTCGGTCACTTGCACTAAAGTTGCGGTCGGATTGACCACATTAAACAAAAATTGTTTAGCATCTTTAACTTGATACTGCACCGCTAACTGAACATTAATGATGTTTTCATCTTTGGTTAACATTAAGGCTTCTTTTGGCACACTGCCGTCAGAATTTTGTCTATCGTTAGAGCGATAACCGACTTCGATAAAGCGTTGTTCTTTGACATTAACAATCTCAACTTGTTCAATGGGTGCTGGAATATGCCAATTTAAACCTGCTTGGGTTGTTGAAATATATTTACCAAACCGCGTTTCAACCCCGTGATTACCCTCATCAACAATATAAAAACCACTCATTCCCCACAGCCCAACCACCACCGCACCGACAATTGCCAAGCTATTAGGGCTGATGCCACCGCTACCGCTATTGTTTGTGTCATTACCATCACCGTCTTTATTTCCACCAAAAAAAGCTATCAATTTTTTTTGTAATGAACGAATTGCCTCATCCAAATCAGGGGGACCTCCTTGATCATCGCGACCACTCCACGGGTCTTTATCATCGCCGCCGGGTTTATTCCAGGACATAGTTATGCTCCAAATTGAGATTATTCAAATAATTAATCATTCATTTACTAAAAACGACAGTGCGGTAAAAAAGATAAGTCGTTAAAGCCTGTTATTCTATCGTAAATAAGCAAATTTACGATTATTTACCTAGTTTTTTTCAAAAAACCGCTGCACTTTTAAACTGTTTCGCGCAACTGCACTGTTTTTAACAAGCCTAAATGTTTTTTATCTATTTCAATGCACACATCTTTACTGCCATCGTCATTTAATTGCTCAGACAAAATATGCGCTAATCTGAATAATTTAACATAGATGTCGGCTTGGCTAACCAATAAATGACAGTTTTTAACCACTTTGGTACTGTGAAAAAGCGTGGCTAAGGCTTGATAGAGTAATTCTGCTCCCGCTCCCGTTTGCGCTGACAGCCAAACCCGCTGTGGTTTGCCTTGTTCATCACAATCAATATGGGGCGTTACATTATCCAACAAATCTATTTTGTTAAAAATTTGTAACTGCGGGACTTTTTCAGCCCCAATATCTTTTAAAACCTGATTAACTTGGGCAATTTTTTCCTCTCTATCTTGCGCACTGGCATCAATAATGTGCAGCAATAAGTCCGACTCACTGGCCTCTTGCAACGTTGAACGAAAGGCGGCAACCAATTCATGCGGCAAATGGCGAATAAAGCCTACCGTATCGGCTAAAACTAATTCAGTGCCATCGGCTAAGGAACAATTGCGCAGCGTAGGGTCTAAAGTGGCAAATAACTGGTCAGCCGCATACACGGCCGCGCCTGTTAATTGATTAAACAAGGTCGATTTACCCGCATTGGTGTAGCCGACCAATGAAAGTGAGGGAACTTCGGCTTTTTTACGCTGACTGCGACTTTGGTGGCGTTGTTTGGCTACTTTTTCTAAGCGACGTTGAATTAAATCAATTCGCACCCCGATTAAACGGCGGTCGGTTTCTAATTGGGTTTCACCCGGGCCGCGCATTCCGATACCGCCTTTTTGCCGTTCTAAATGCGTCCAGCCACGAATCAAGCGGGTTGATAAATGTTTTAACTGCGCTAATTCAACTTGCAATTTACCTTCAAAGGTTTGCGCTCGTTGGGCAAAAATATCTAAAATCAAGCCGTTTCTATCCACAACCCGCACCTCAAGAGCTTGCTCAAGATTGCGCTCTTGACTGGGACTGAGCGGATGGTTAAACAACACGCTGTCGGCTTGATGTTCTGCAAGCGCGAGTTTTAACTCTTCCAACTTTCCCTTACCCACAAAATACTTAGGGTCTGGGCGGTGTTTATTGCCCGTTACAACATGAACAGGGTCAGCTCCAGCTGATTTGGCAAGTTCTTTTAACTCCTGCAAATCTTCTTGATCGGCTTGAAAGGTCAGGTGAACCAAAATTGCCCGTTCACCCCCTGTTTGTGGACGCTCAAACAAAGGCACTCTCCTTTAAAAATTATTGCTCGTCCACTAAGTCGTCTTCAGGACTCATTCTGACAGGTTTGCTTGGCACGATGGTTGAAATCGCGTGTTTATACACCATTTGGCTGACCGTGTTTTTTAGCATAATGACATATTGGTCAAATGAATCGACTTTGCCTTGCAATTTAATTCCATTTACCAAAAATATTGACACAGGAATATGCTCTTTTCTAAGGGTGTTTAAAAAAGTATCCTGTAAGTTTTGAGATTTTGACATCCAGTTTCTCCTTATTATTTCTTATTTAGCGACTCTAATGCGCTACCACTATACAACGAAAAGCAATCGTTTAATCACTATTTACCTTAAATAGGCGGCGACTGCGGTTTTATGTCAGCGTGGGGGCAAATTTATAATTTACAAGTAGTCTGTTTTCTGAACAAAGGCTGTTTTTATCGCGATTAATGCTTTTTTTACTAATTGACTGTCATTACTACTTAAGTGATGCGCTTGGGTTTCCCGTCTTAACCAAGTAAATTGCCGCTTTGCTAATTGCCGAGTGGCAATAATGGCTTTTTCGGTCATGGAGGCTACATTTTCTTCCCCTGCTAAATAAGCCCACACTTGCCGATAGCCTACAGCGCGTATCGCAGGCAATGCGGGACTTAAATCACCGCGCTGGTATAAAGCATCAACTTCTTCAATCAAACCTGCGGCTAACATTTGCTCAAACCGTTGTGCAATTAAGCTGTGCAATGCCGCTCTTTCGTCAGGGGCAATAATCAGTTTTACCGCCTGATAAGGAAAAACCTGTTCGGGCGCGGCGTTAAAAAAATCACTTAACGGTTTACCACTGATTTCATACACTTCTAAAGCCCGTTGAATACGTTGTGGGTCATTCGGATGAATCCGCGCTGCCGCTTGCGGGTCAACCTGCCTTAAGCGTTGATATTGCGCCTCTTTTCCTAATTCTATTAATTCACGTTCCAGTTTTGTCCTAATCGCAGGATTGGCAGCAGGTAGCTGTGCCAAGCCACCCAACAAGGCATTAAAATACAACATAGTCCCGCCTACTAACAACGGTATTTTTCCACGCGCAGTTATTTCCGTCATTAACGCCAAGGCTTGATTTCTAAACTGCCCTGTTGAATAGGATTCACTCGGGTCAAGAATATCAATTAAATGATGGGCAATCGCCCCTCTTTCGGCTAAAGAAGGTTTTGCCGTACCAATATCCATCCCTTTGAAAACTAAAGCCGAATCGACACTGATAATTTCCGCATTCAGTGTTTGTGCCAACTGCACTGCCAATGCAGTTTTACCCGAGGCAGTGGGCCCCATTAAAAAAATGGCAGGAGGGTGAGACTGCATAGCTTAATGTCCGCGTAAAAAAAAGGAGGCTAATTCAGTTTGGCTTAGTTCTATCCAAGTGGGGCGACCATGATTGCATTGACCGATACGCTCAGTTTGTTCCATTTCGCGCAACAACGCATTCATTTCTTCTAGGGTTAATTGCCGCCCTGCCCTCACTGAGCCATGACACGCCATACTGGCTAAAACCTGATTGAGCTGCTGTTGTATTTTTTGACTACTGCCATAGGTTTCTAACTCCACTAAAACCGCTTTTAACAAAACGGTTGCATCAGCGGTTGCTAACAACGCAGGCACTGAACGCAATAATAATGCCTCGGGAGCAATTCGATTTAACTCAAAGCCCAAATCGGCAAAAAAATCTTGCTGTTGTTGGGCTAAATCGGCTTCAACCACGCTGACCACAATTTTAAGCGGCAATAACAACGGCTGTTGTGCAATCGTTCCTGCTTGCTGTTGTTGCTTTAAGCGTTCATAAACAATCCGTTCGTGTGCTGCGTGGGTATCCACTAAAATTAACCCCGTTTGGGTTTCTGCCAAAATATAAGTGGTGTGTAACTGGGCTAACGCATAACCCAGCGGTGGCGTTATTTTGTCTAGTTCTAATTCAGAAGGTGTTACAAGATGGCGATTCTCTAAACGATAAGACAGAGAGGGTTCAGCAACTTGCGGGGATAAGGTTATTTGCTGATTGGGTGGCGGATAATATTGTCGCGATACCTGATTATAAGGCGGCTCATCAATTAAGGTGGGCGTGATTTCAAGATTAACGGTGGTTTGTGGACGATGTTGCGCCAAACAGCGGTGCAACGCACTGAATAAAAAATCATGCACTAATCGCCCTTCACGAAACCGCACTTCCAGTTTTGCAGGATGCGCGTTGACATCTACCAGCGCGGGGTCGAGGGTTAAATACAACACAAATACAGGATGGCGACCTTGATATAAAACGTCTTGGTAAGCCTGTTTTACCGCATGAACCACCAGTCGGTCTTTAATTAAGCGACCATTGACATAAAAATATTGTCTATCCGCTTGGCTACGCGAAAAAGTGGCTTTTCCCACCCAGCCAACCAACTGGAGACCCGAAGCAGAAAAATCAATGCGCAAGCTATTTTCCAAAAATTCTGTGCCACAAATACTGGCAATCCGTTGCGTGTCGTTTACAGCGGTGGCTTTTAAATTCAACACTTCCTTTTGATTGTGCTGCAAACTAAAGCCAATATCAAACCGACTTAATGCCATTTTTGTCAGCACATTTTCAATATGGGCAAACTCGGTACTGGGGGTTTTTAAAAATTTGCGCCGTGCTGGTGTGTTATAAAATAAATCCTGCACTAATACCGTTGTGCCATTGGGATGAGAAGCGGGTTGGCAGATAAATTCCTGCTCTGCACCGTCTGCTTCCATTTGCCAGGCACAGGTTTGTTGGGCGGGTTTTGAAATCAAGGTGAGCCGTGCAACAGAGCTAATACTGGGCAAAGCTTCACCACGAAAGCCCATACTCAACACGTTTTCTAAATCGTGTAAACAGGCGATTTTACTGGTGGCATGGCGAGATAAAGCTAAAGCCAATTCGTCTTTGTCAATGCCACAGCCATCATCACGAATTTTAATTAACCGTGCGCCGCCCTGCTCTATTTCAACTTGAATGTGTCGCGCTCCTGCATCAAAGCAATTTTCCAATAACTCTTTGACCACAGACGCAGGTCGCTCAACCACTTCACCTGCGGCAATTTGGTTAATTAATTGAGGGGGCAAACGCTGAATAGGCATGGGGGAATTAAAATTTAGACAAGCTTTACGCCCTCCTTTGGTAAAGAAGGGATGGGAAAGGATTTATTCTGAAAACGCCATTCGAGTGCCAGCTGGCGCGTATTCGGCAAAATAATGGGTGATACCATGAAATACTGCCGTAGCAACTTTTTCTTGATGCACCACACTGCGCAAAGCGGTTTCTTCACTCGGATTAGAAATAAAAGCGGTTTCAATCAAAATGGAAGGAATATCGGGTGATTTTAACACCATAAAATTGGCTTTCTGCACGTCATTTTTATGTAATTTGCCAATTTTATGAAACGATTGCAAAATTTTTGCCGCGACATTCCGGCTGGCATCTTTTGTCGCCGATTGGGATAAATCCAATAACACCGAGGCTAATACATCATCTTTGTCATCTAAGCTAACGCCACCCACTAAATCGGAGGCGTTTTCATTACTGGCTAACCAACGGGCTGCCTCACTGGACGCGCCAGTATTGGACAAGGTGTAAACAGAAGCCCCTGTGACGGTCGCGTCATTAAAGGCATCAGCATGAATGGAAACAAATAAATCCGCTTTGGCTTCGCGGGCAATATCCATACGTTTTCGCAATTTAATGTAATAATCGCCTTTGCGTACCATCACTGCCCGCATTCCTGCTTGACTATTAATTAAGCGTGCCAATTTTTGCGCAATCGCAAACACTACTTTTTTCTCTTGCGTTCCCCCAGGCCCACGCGCCCCTGCATCAATTCCGCCGTGTCCTGCATCAATTGCAATCACTAACTCATGGTCAGGATGAAAAACAGTTTGTGTCACTTTTTTTGTGTCTTGTGCTTCAACAGGCGGTGCAGCTAACTTTTGTGGCACAGTCACTTGAGCAATCCTTTCAGCAACAACAGGTGCGGAAGGTTCTGCCAATGCCAGTATGACAGAATTGCCTTTTTTTCCACCGTTACTGATTTGCAAATGTTGCGCTGCGATTGGTTTTTTTAAATCAATAACGATGCGCAAATCGGTTTCTTTGCGTTCTGCACTGCGCAAACGGGCAAAAAAAGGATGATTGCTCGGCGGTTGGGCTAATTTTTTTGCTAAATGGGCATTTTTAAAATCAATCACTAAGCGGGCAGGATTGGGAAGCAGAAAAAAACCTTTTGCAACGGCATCAGAGAGACTAAAAACAATGCGTGCATGGGTCGCATCGGTTAAAAATCGGACAGAATCCATTTTTGCTTGTTCGGCATTGACCTGCGTTGTAACCCAGTATAAGCAAATAACGAAAGCTATTTTTCCAAAGTATTTCATACTCCTCCCCAAAAAACGATGATGAATTGAATGCGATTATAACAATAGGTCATTGTTTTTTCATTGCGGTTGTATCACTTTTTGCCCATTTTGCGAAACAGGTAAAAGCTGGGCAAGGCGTTTTTGTCCTTGCAGCGTTAAGGTTAAAATTAAATCAGGACATGGCAAAACCCCTTCGCCTAATTGCGCCCATTCAATAAAGCATAAACTTTTTTGTGCCATGTAATCGTCTATTCCTATCCATTCTAGTTCTTCAGGGTCACTGATGCGATATAAATCAAAATGTAAAATTTTTCGCTCTGCAATTTCATATTCTTCGACTAAGGTAAAGGTCGGGCTTTTGACCGCACCTTGATAACCTGCCGCTCTTAATACACCCCGCACTAGCGTAGTTTTTCCCGCGCCTAATTCACCGTTTAAAAAAACCAAGCTTTTTTCAGGCAAGCGTTGCCACAAGGTTGCGCCCAAACTTTCTGTGGCAGCCACATCGTCTAATTCCAGTATCAATTAACCAATCTCCGAAGATAGGGCATTAAATCCCCTGCTAATAAACCCCGTTCACCCAACTCAGCAGCGGCTAAATCCGCTGCGGTGCTGTGAATATAAGCACCTGCTTCTGTTGCTTGGGTTAAGGAAAGTCCTTGTGCCAATAAACCGCCGATAACCCCCGATAATACATCACCCATCCCACCAGATGCCATACCAGGATTGCCTGCATTCAAAACAGAGATACCCTGACCATCTGCCAATAATGTCCCCGCCCCTTTTAATAAACAGACCCCTCCATAATTGGCTTGTATTTTTTGCACAGCGGCAAAACGATTCGCGGCAATTTCTTGGGTTGAGCAGAATAATAACCGCGCTGCCTCGCCAGGATGCGGAGTCAAAATACGATTAGGCTGATAATGAGGATGTTTAACCAATAAGTTTAACGCATCAGCATCAATCACTAAGGGCTTTTGTTGGGTAATTGCAGCAACAAATAATGCCGCTCCCCACGCTTGCTGTCCTAAACCTGTTCCTAAGACAATCACACTGGCTTTATCCAATAAAGGCGCAAGTTGCGTCATATTTTCAACCCCATGTACCATTAATTCAAAGCGTCCACTATTGATAGTATGCGCATGGTCAGGATGGGTTGCCACACTGACCAAGCCTGCCCCCGTGCGTAATGCCGCTTCAGCCGCTAATCGAACTGCGCCTGAAAAACCTCTGTCGCCACCAATAACTAAGACATGACCATAACTGCCTTTATGGGTATTGCGCAACCTGCGGGGTAATATCACGGGTTTTAAACGTTGCGCACTGGGTAGAACACGTTTAAAAACTTCCGTTGGAATCGCTAAGTCAGCATATAAAATCTCCCCCGTGCAAGTCACGCCATCGCCTGTAAACATCCCTTGTTTTAAGGCAACAAAACTAACGGTGACATCCGCTTGCACTGCGCAAGTTAATGTTTTTCCCGTATCGGCGTGTAGTCCTGAGGGAATATCAACCGCTAAAACAGGACAATCAGCTTGATTGATATACTTTATGGCTTCGGCATAGCTCCCCGTCACCTCTCGATTTAAACCTGTTCCCAATAACGCATCAACGATTAATTCAGCATCATTGCTTAAGGATGGCTCAAAAAGCGCAATCCGTCCGCCCGCTTGCTGATAGGTTTCACAGGCAATCTGCGCATCCCCTGTGAGTTGGGTCAGTTCTTCAATCCGATAAACGATAACCTCCAAACCTGCTTTTAAAGCAAAAGTTGCCAAAAAATAACCATCACCCCCGTTATTGCCTGCGCCACAAAAAACCGCTATTTTTTTTGCCTTAGACCAGCGTTGCTGCACGACAGTCCAGAGTGAGGTCGCCGCGTTTTGCATCAGGTGTAGGCTTTGTATGCCAAACTCGTTAATCGCAATCTGTTCGCACTCACGGACTTGCGCGGCTAAGTAAAGATTGAAGGGGAGGTTTTTCATATTCTATTCATCTCTTTTTGTTTCAAATCACTCAAATGCTGAGAACAACAATCAGAATACTCTATTTACTTTCTATAGTGGTCATAGCATTGCGTTTAATTTTTAAAGCAAATAACTTAATTGCAAATTTTAAGTCAATTTATTTAAGCGAAAAATACCTCAAACGCATTTAACCTTGTGACACTTAACACCTTCGATTAAGATGCTAAATGGCATCGTTAAGAGGTGGTCTGTTCCTGATTTTCCGCATTTTAGCGAATTTTTTATAAAAAACAGCGTTGATAACCACAACTCTTATCTTGAGAGTTAAAAGCTCATGCTGAAATGGCGTGATTTGTGATGAAATCGATAAAAACGGATTTAACCTTCGTGCTGCTATTGAGTATTCTTCTGCCCACTACCTTAATCGGTACAACAGCTTCTTGGTTTGTGTTTAACAGCATCAAAGAAAACCGCATCGAAGATGTAGAACAAATAGCAGACGAACGCTATCAAGTCATGCGACATCAATTATTCGATTATCAGCGGCATGGGCAAGATTTATTAAAAATAGTGCTACCTTGTCGTAACCGTAACCTCGGAGTTAATCGCTGTGCAGAAAAAAAACTAGAGCAATTTATTAATATTAATCATGCTGTTGGACTCTTTTTTCATTCTGGCATTGAACAGGATTTAACATTGGGAAACAATCCTTTTTCATATACTGAACTCTCAAGCTTTTTACCGCAACAAATCGCCATGGTTTCAAAGCGTGAGGGGCGGTATTTATTTTCGTTTGTCACCCAAGATGAAACATCAGGAACTTATCTTGTTAGCACTTATTCTGACCAATGGCTAAAAGCTATTTTTATCAGCTCGCCTGTTTTGGGCGAATCAGGCGAAGTTTTTTTAGCTGACAGCCAGGGCTTTTTTATCACTCCTCCGCGTTATCCGACACAGCAAGGCATTCACAACCCTATTACTGTGATTGCTATGCAACAATGCCTAGACAAAATAAATTTGCCGATGCTTGGTTTAGATTACCGCAATATGCCTGTCATTCATGGGTTTCGCTTTGTACCTGAAATAGGGGGCGGTTGTATTATGGCGCATATTGATCAAAAAGAAGCCTTTAACCCTTTGTTTAATTTGGTTATTTTACTGTTGAATCTTGTGTTTGTTTTAACTTGCTCTGCTTGGTATATTGCCAGAAAAATTAGTCACAGAATGAGCAAATCTATTACTGCGTTGACAAACATGACACAAATGCTGTCCGAATCACAACGAATTGCCCATATCGGTAGTTGGTCTGCTAATTTAGCAACGGGAAAAATTCGTTGGTCAACCGAAATGTATCGCCTTTATGGGATAAAGGCAGAAAGCTTTGACCACACCATCCCCTCATTTTTTAACTTAATCCATCCAGACGATCAGGCTTCAGTACGGCGAGCTTTAAAAAAATGTTTGATTGCACAAAAATCATCTGAATTGGATTTTCGGATTGTCTTAAGTGATGGCAGAATTCGTTTTATGCGGGGAACAGCAGAATTACATTGTGATAAAACAGGCAAACCTGTTGGCATGGTTGACAGTACACAAGATATTAGTGAACGAAAACAAGCCGAATGGTTGTCTCATCAGCTCAATGCGATGATTCATATTTCCTTGGATGGCTTTTGGATTGTCGATTTGCAAGGCAGTTTGCTACAAGTCAATGAAGCATATATCAAAATGAGCGGTTATTCAGTGGATGAATTGCTGAATATGCACATCAGTCAATTAAGTGCGGTTAAAGAATCCAGTGAATTAGAACAACATATTAAAAATATTGCTATGCAAGGCTATGCCCAATTTGAAACCCATCATCGCCATAAAAATGGACATATTATTGATATGGAAGTGTCGGTTGCTTTTTTACCTGAATTTCAACAATTTTGTGCTTTTTTTCGCGATATTACCAAACGCAAAGAGTATGAAAAACAAATTAAACGCCTGAGTGATTCGGCGTTAAATAAAGCCAAACTGGAGGCAGAAAAGGCGAATTTGGCAAAAAGTGAGTTTTTATCCAGCATGAGCCATGAATTGCGCACCCCAATGAATGCCGTATTAGGGTTTGCGCAGCTGTTAGCCACCGAAGACTTAACCGAAGACCAACAGGACAGTGTGCAGGAAATTTTAACCGCAGGTCATCATTTAATGGATTTAATTAATGAGGTGTTAGATTTATCTAAAATTGAAAGCGGTAAATTGGAATTGAAACTGGAAAAAGTGCCATTAGCGGCAATAATAAAAAACTGTCTTTCGTTAGTGCATCCTTTGTTACTAAAAAATAATATCAACGTAATTAACAAAACGGATTATTGTCATTGTATCGTCATTGCAGATTCGTTGCATTTAAAACAAGTATTGCTGAATTTAATTTCAAATGCGATTAAATATAATAGCCTTCATGGAAGTATTACATTATCTTGTCTTGCGCTAGAAAAAAAACTCCGAATCAATATCAGCGATACGGGGAAAGGGTTGTCAGCCGAACAGATGGCAAAGTTATTTCAACCCTTTGAGCGTTTAGAGGCGAAAAATTCGGCTATTCAAGGAACAGGAATTGGGCTGCATATTAGTAAAAAATTGATGAAAGCCATGAATGGCAAGATTGGCGTTAATAGCGTTGTTGGCGAGGGCAGTTGTTTTTGGATTGAAGTTCCTTTATCCACTGGCGATTAACGGCGGGTGCGAAAAAAATCGCGCAGTAGAGTGGCACATTCCTCGGCTAAAATCCCCCCTTGCCATGCCACAACATGATTTAAAAAAGGCGCGGTGGTCAATTCTAAGGCACTACACACTGCACCGCGTTTGGGGTCTGTTGCACCAAACACTAAGCGTGTAATGCGACTGTGGCTAATTGCACCCATGCACATCACGCACGGTTCTAAAGTGACATATAAAGTTGTTTGGATTAAACGATAATTTTCAAGAACTTGCCCTGCTTTTCTAATCGCCATAATTTCTGCATGAGCGGTGGCATCGTGATGGGCAATGGGCAAATTCCACCCCTCTGCGATACACTGCTTGTCTTTTATTAAAACGGCACCAACAGGCACTTCGCCTTGCTGTTGGGCGCGTTGCGCCAGCCTAATCGCATAGCGCATCCATGCCTCATCAGTGATTTGTTGCGGGTCTGTCACTTATTGGTCACTCAGTAAAGGACGCGAATCTTCTTTGCTAAAATGCGGCAAAATTTCAAACACTTCTTTGAGTTTTTCTTGCCAAATTTTCCGAAGACTAATCAAATAATCATTATCCTCTGAAAAACGATACGACTCATCTAAGCTTAAGCTATCGGTGCGATAAATTAACAAATCAACAGGTGCGCCCACGCTGGCATTGCTACGAATCGTGGAATTCATGGAAATCAAACAACAACGCCCCGCCTCTTCTAATGGGGTATCAATTCTAAGAAAACGGTCTAACACAGGTTTGCCATATTTATGCTCACCAATTTGTAAAAACGGTGTTTGTACCGAGGTCGTAATAAAATTGCCTTCAGGATAAATCAAATACGCCCCATGCCGTTCGCCTTTGATTTGCCCTGCTAAGATAAAGGTAGCGGTTGGATTAAAACTACTTTGTCCTTGTCCTGCTTCCACATTCAGATGCTGTTTTTCTAGGCTAATTTTTCCCACATATTCAGCGGCATCGGATAAATAATGCACGGTGTCGAAATTGGAACTGGTTTGTTCTTTAATATCGCGGCGTAATTGTTCCACCACCGCTTGGGTAGTGGCTAAATTGCCCGCACTGAGCAACACTATTTTTCGGTCAGCACTGGTGTCAAAAACGTGCATTTTGCTATAAATACCAACGCTGTCGATACCTGCATTGGTTCTGGAGTCAGAGGTTAAAACCAACCCTTCTTTTAAAGATGCTGCAATACAATAAGTCATTTTTTTTCCAAAACTAGCTAAATTGCAACGTAGTGTACTTGAGATAAATAAGCAAGGTAAGTCAGGGTTTAAAATTTTTCTCCTCACCCTTTAAAGCACCGGACAATAAAAAGTCAAAAAACCTAAAACTAAAGAAAATAATTGTGTCTTTTCACTTATCAAATAGGCTGAAAATGCTACTATGTTGACTGGTTTAACATTATGTAAAAGGTTTACCATGAAATTGACGCTTCTCTTTAGAGCTTGTCTGGTTGGCATCGGCTCTGCATTAACCCCCTTCGTTGCTCAAGCCCAAGCAGTTTTGCCGTCATTGCAATTACCTGCTGGATTTAAAATTTCCATTTTTGCCGATAATGTTCCCAATGCGCGTTCATTAGCCTTAGGGGATAACGGCATTGTGTATGTCAGCACCCGACAAGCGGGAAAAATTTATGCCGTACAAGACAGTGATGGCGATGGCAAAGCCGATAAAACCTATACCTTAGCAAGCCATTTATATCTGCCCAATGGCATTGCTTACAAAGCGGGGGCTTTATATGTCGCACAACCACATCGAATTATTCGTTTTGACCAGATTGAAAAACACTTAACTGCGCCGCCTAAACCTGTGGTGATTTTTGACAAACTCCCCGCCAATAAGCATCACGGCTGGAAATACTTACGCTTTGGCCCTGATAATAAATTGTATTCAGCGGTGGGTGCGCCGTGTAATAGTTGCGAATCAAACCAGCCCATTTACGGCACGTTATTTCGCTTAAACCCTGATGGCAGTGAGTTTGAAATCATCGCCAATGGGGTGCGTAATACGGTTGGATTTGATTGGCAACCAACAACCCAAGCGTTGTATTTTACCGAAAATGGGCGGGATAATTTAGGCGATGATGTGCCGCCTGATGAGTTAAATCATTGGCAAAAAAAGGGCGAGCATTTTGGCTATCCTTATTGCCATGCGGGTGAAATTTTAGACCCCGATTTGGCAGGTAACAAACAATGCAGCCAATTTGTCGCCCCCGCGTGGAAATTCAAAGCCCATAACGCGCCGCTAGGAATGCGTTTTTATCAAGGCGACCAATTTCCAATAGCTTATAAAAATCAACTGTTTGTGGCGCAACATGGTTCATGGAATCGCAGTGAACCTGATGGTTATCGGATTGCTTTAGTGACGTTTAAAGACAATCAACCTGTTGATGAACAAGTTTTTATCAGTGGCTGGTTGACAAAAACAGGGCAAGTCCTAGGCCGACCTGTTGATATTTTAGAATTGCCTAATGGCAGCCTGTTAATAAGTGATGATAAACAAGGGGTTATTTATCAGGTGCGCTATCAAAAATGATTGGTGTCAAAAATCACGATTATTGACTCCAGTGATTATTTAAATGTTTTTTGTCATGTACAAAACCTTAACTTACAAATTTGAATTGTAAATTGCCATGAAAAAAGTTTTAGTTGTCTTTAATGATGTCGTTTTATTGTCCATGTTTAAAAGATGGGCCTCACGGTCACAAGAAGAGCTGCTGTTTTTTGCCAAGGATGGCAGTAAAGCCCTTAAAACTATTCAAGACCAGGACATCGACTTATTAATTACAGCCTTAAATTTACCCGACACAGAAGGAATAAAATTAGCCGTAACGGCAGCCTCAAACTATCCAAAACTTGGATTTAGCTTTTTTTTACCCACAGGTTCTTCTGCAAAACAAAAAACCTTACAAAAACTATCTAGCCTTTGTTTTGTAGAACAACCTACTTCCTTAAAAGAATTTGTCCAGTTTACTAACAAAATCGGGATGCAAGAAATTCGATTTAGTCTCTTAAATCAGGTCAGCAGTGTTGATTTTTTAAATATGCTGGCATCTGAGCAGAAAACGTCTTTGTTATCGGTGAATAATACTCAGACACAGCAGCAAGCCCTGATTTATTTTGAACAAGGGGTTTTGTACGATGCGCACTGTGACGGGCTTGAAGCAATGCAAGTGATACACGAAGTTTTAACGTGGCAACAGGTTAAGTTTGCCTTTCAAACATTACCTGTTACTAAAGTGTTTTCGCGTAAAATCCATGCCTCATTAGCGGGTATTTTAGATGCTGAAGCGGATTTAAAAGTAATCACCAGCGTATCTGTGGCAACCGATGTAGAGACAGTGGCTGAAAATTTGCTAACAACAGGTGTAGAAAATGAAATACCTGTCAGTGAACCTGTGATAGAGCCTGTGACGATTGAACCGATTGCGGTCATTCACAGACAACCTGTCGCAGTAATGAGTGACGAGATGATGCAAGCGCGAGTGCTGGCAGAAAAAATGAAAACAGACGATTTACTTGCCTTGATAGAGCCTTTACACAAGATGCGTGAATATCGTGCCTTTGCGATTTTTGATATGTCAGGTGAGGTGATATTACAACAGCATGAACAGATAGCCGAACAAACAGCAGCAACCATTAGCCCTTATTTTGCCAATCTGGTTAGCACAACTTCCGCTATTCTTATGCAAGCACACTTGGGCAAACTGAGTTTTATTCAAATTTGCTCAGAAAGTGGCATTCTTTTGATGGACTGGTTGATTGAAAATCAATTAATCGTCGCCGTGTTATTAAGAGCAGGGGCAGAACACAGTAGTTTGGCAAAAAAACGTTTAGAGGTTATTTGCAAGGCTATTTCTACTAAAATCAATGCGAACCTATAAGATGATGAACAAACAATTTACCATTATTGAACAAAAAAACCTCCACAATGGCTTTTTTAAATTAGAACAATATCAGCTCAAACATACCTTATTCAATGGCGGCTGGAGTGCGCCATTACAGCGTGAATTATTTTTCCGTAATGATTGTGTTGGCGTTTTACTTTATGACCCGCACCGTGATGAGGTTGTGATACTAGAGCAGTTTCGGGTGGGTGCAATGTTACACAACGATAATGCGTGGTTATTAGAAATTGTTGCAGGCGGAATTGAAGAAGGCGAAACAGCCGAAGAAGTGGCTTACCGTGAAGCCTGGGAAGAGGCAGGGTGTAAAATTCAAGCATTAACCTTAGTGAGTCAATTTTATACCTCGCCAGGCGGTGCATCCGAATTATTGAGCTTATTTTGTGGCAAAGTAGATACGGCGCAAGTAGGCGGAATACACGGTTTAATTGAAGAAAATGAAGATATTTTGGTTAAAGCAATCCCTTTTTCTGATGCCCTAAAATTACTCGCACAAGGGCAGATTCGCTCTGCAATTCCTATTATTGCCATTCAATGGCTGGCGTTAAATAAAGAACGCTTGCAAGCCCAATGGTGTTAAAACATGACCTTCCTCACCGCATCATATTATGAAAAAAATTTTAATTGTCATAACCGACACTATTTTATTGTCTGTTTTTAAGAGTTGGGTGTTTCGAGCGCGTAAAAAAGACACTTTATTTTTCGCCAAAGACAGTCACGCAGCACTGCAAATTTTAACCACGCAGCCCATTGATTTATTAATTACCCCGTTGAATTTATCAGGGATAGACGGAATAGAATTAATCATTGCCGCCGCTGCAACCTGTCCTGAATTAAAAGTCGCCTTTTTCTTAAGCGAAGATTTTATGTGGCAAAGTGAAAAACTGAGCAAATTAGCCCATTTTTATTTCGTAGAACAACCCTCTTCTCTAAAAGAGTTTTGCTGTTTTGAACAAACCTTAGGGGTTGCAGAATATCAAGCACCTGTTTTAGCAACAATTAGTATTACTGATTTTTTAAAATTATTAATGTGCCGAAAAAAAACCTGTCTGTTAATGGTACAAAACGAAGCAACCCAACAACAGGCTTTGATTTATCTTGAAAATGGTGTGTTATATGAAGCGATGTGTGGTGGATTTAAGGGGCTCGTTGCAATGGAAGAAATATTAACTTGGAAAACAGTCACGTTTACTTTTATGCCATTGCCAGAAGACGCGCCGTTTACCCGAAACATTAAGGTTTCATTGAGTGAGTTACTTGAAAAACACACGCAAGTTTAAAGTGCCATCCTTACAGAGTTTTAACTTTTTAACGCTACTTATCTTCTGAGTTTTTGCCCTCCATGAAAAAAATTTTAATTGTCTTAAACGATGCCATTTTGCTGTCTGTTTTTAAAAGCTGGGTCTTTCGCTCGCAAAAAAAAGAAACGATTTTTTTTGCCAAAGAAGCCAAGCAAGCCATTGATATTGCTAAAAATAATTCGATAGACTTGCTGGTTACAGAATTAAATTTGCCTGAAATAGATGGGCTTGAATTAACAATCGCTATTCGTTCTTATGTGCCTGAGATTAAAAGTGCTTTTTTTCTCACCGCTTCCTCGCTGTTAAGTCGGGAAAAGTTTAAACGACTTAATTCTGTTTGTTTTATAGATAAACCGAACTCACTAAAAGACTTTACGCAGTTTGTTGGGCTGATTGAACAACCTGATTTTCAGGCGGTTTTTGCCCATCAAATAACGTTGGCTGACTTTTTAAAACTGATTGAATTTGAGAAGAAAACCTGTTTATTAACCCTAGAAAACCAACTGACCCAACAGCGTGGCTTATTGTATTTTGAACATGGTCTTTTATACGATGCCGCCTATCCTGACTTATTAGCCGAACAAGCTGCTTTAGAAATATTACGTTGGCAAAAACCTAAAATTTTGTTTAGAAGCTTGCAGAATAAGAAATTTTCCAGACAAATTCAGATTTCATTAACGACCTTGTTGGCAAAAGCGGCGGTGGTAGAAAAGCTGGAGGTATTGCCTAAAAACAGAGAATCAATAGAGGTATTTTCCTTTGAAAACCTTGATAAAATAGAGACACAACCTATTGAAATTATTGAGGAAGAAATTGTACAAGAGGTTGTTGAAGCCCCCCTAGAAAGAGTTTCTTTACAATCTGAAATGGCTCTGGAGTTAAAGCGACGTTTTGAACAAGCGGCGCAAGTTGAACAAGAATCACGGGTATTGGGTATGAAAATGCGGGAACTGAATTTAGATGCCGCAATCCACGCCCTACAGCGGATTAATAATTACATGGCTTTTGCGATTTTTGATATGTCAGGTGAAGTGGTGGTCAGAGATCAGTTACCTAGCTTTGTATTACAGCTTGAACAAATCAGTGCCAATGTTGCAATGTTGGTTAAAGCATTGGCTAAAATTGCAACCGATACGGGACTAAAAAAGCTTGATTTTGTGCAAATGAATTTTGAGTTAAGTATTTTACAAGCCACTTGGGCAGTGGAAACTAAATTCGTGGCGGTGGTTTTATTAAGTCCAGACGCAAATAATGCAGGGCTGGCTCGTGTACATTTGAATAAAATATGTGACTGTATTTGTAAAGAACTTTTTGATTGCGATGCACTTGCGAAAAAATAAGTAATGAGTCGAAAATTATTGGGTATTAAAATCCCCTGAGCCTCCCTTTAAAAAAAGGGGAAGCTCCCTCCTTTGGTAAAGGAGGGCTGGGGTGGATTTCAAAATGAGAATACCTGATAATTTATGATTATCTACTTAATGACTTCTTAATTTATTAACAACTGTTTGAAAACCATGAAAAAAGTTTTAATTGTCTTAAATGACGCGATTTTACTGTCAGTTTTTAAAAGTTGGGCATTTCGAGCGCGAAAAAAAGATATTTTATTTTTTGCCAAAGAGGGCAAAGAAGCCATTGAAATAATGCGCTCTCAACCAATAAATTTACTTATCACTGAATTAAGCCTCTCAGAAATTGATGGGCTAGAATTGGCAACGGCAATTTGCGTCCCCTATCCACAGGTTAAAATTGCTTTTTTTATTTTGCCTGCACTGGCTGAAAATGAGGCTTTAAAACAGTTAACCAGCATTTATTTTATTAACAGACCTAACTCATTAAGAGAATTTATTCATCTTGATAGCGTCATTGAAGTGGCTGATTTTCAAGCCTTACCCATAAATCATATTGCGATTACTGAGTTTTTGACACTGATTGCTTATCAAAAAAAGACCTGTTTATTAGGGATAAAGAATGAAATTACTGAACAGAAAGGTTTGATGTATTTTCAACAGGGCGTGTTATATGATGCGGTGTATGGCGATTTAAAAGCCGAGCCTGCGGTGATAGAAATGTTAAATTGGGAATGGGCAAAATTTTCTTTTAAAGCCATCGCCAACAAACAATTTCGCCGACAAATTCAAACCACGCTAACAATACTGATTCAACGTAGGAAAAATTTTTCCAATGTTGACACCCTTATCAGTGAAATTAACATGGCGGAGGAGAGTTTCCAGCTGGATGAGCAAGCGCGATTACAAACTGAGTTAGCCGCTAAATTACAAATGCAAGCACTGGAAAAAGAACAAGCTATTGCTGCATTAGTGGCAGAAACGCAGACAAAATTGCAAACCCAACAAGCTCAGATACAAAAAGCAACTGCGGCTTTGCAAACCCAGTTGGCATCTGAAGCCGAGCAGTTAGCCCAGCAACAAGTCCAAGCAAGGCAACGTGAGGAAGCGGTTTTTATTAAAATAAGCAAGCTTGATTTATTAGTGACTTTAGGGGAATTGCAAGAGATAAAAGGCTATGTTGGGTCAGCCATTTTTGATATGTCAGGTCAGGTCGCCCTTAAGCATAGCGCGACTAATGCAACCCATAGTATTGAAGAGATTAGTAATATTATTATTGAGGTGATTCAGGCAGCGGTTGAAACGGTATCAAATGCTGAGTTGGGCGCGTTCAATTTTTTACAAATCACCGCAGATGGCGGGATTTTTGAAGCGGTTTGGGCGGTAGAAAACCAATTTATTGTCGCTATTTTATTAAAACCTGAGGCTAAAAATACAGGGCTGGCAAAAATACAGCTGCTAAAAGTCGGTGAGATAATTCATGGGCTACTTTGAGTTATATCGCTAACAAACTCCCACCAGTGGCAGTTTAGCCAATTTATGCTATGATAATCGGACTTTGTTTAAATCAGTTTTGATTACAAACAAAGAGGTGAACAATAATGTAATGTAACTATTTTGTACTCTCAATCGCTGTGTTTTAAGCAGCGTTGGTTGAGTTACAATATAAAATCAATCGAACTTAAGGAAACGAAAATGTCATTAGAAGCTGTATTAAAACCACTACAAGACGTTGATGGCTATTTAGCCTCTGCTATTTTCGATATGGGTGGTGAAGTGTTAGTTAAACACAACAACTCAAAATACAATGTTGAAATGATTGGAGCAAATGCGGTCGCAATGATTAATGCTGCGGTAAAAGCGGTCAAAGGCGCAGGTTTGGGGAAATGTCACTTCATCCAAGTAAACTCTGAATTAGGTATATTTGGTGCAGTTTGGGCGGTTGAAGACCAATCTGTGGCGGCTGTTTTGTTAGAGCCTAAAGCAAACGTTGGTTTAGCTAAGATGGCTTTATCAAAAGTAGGTGAAGAGGCAGGTAGTAAACTTGCTTAAAATCATTTTCTGTTTGTTTGTATTTATAAAAAAAGCAAGCAAACAGATTTAATTATTTGCTCACACTTTAAAAAAGCTGTCAGACCGTATAATACGGAATGGCAGCTTTTTTTTATCGCGGTAACTTAAGCTCACAATGTCAATAACACCCCCTAATTCCTACCCCTTAACTCAAGCCATTGCTTGGTTAGAGCAACTGTATGAAAAACAAAAAAAAGGGCTGCTGAATCCTGATTTTTCAATCCACACTTATCTGTATTATGAAAAAATGCCCAGCTATCGAACCATTATTTCATCAGAGTCCCAATTGTGTGTTTATGCGGCACAGCTTTTTTCAGCCGACTTAAATACCATTCGATTCCTTAGAAAACGTCTTGTGGCGCGTGAGCATTGCAGTGAGGTAACGTTTGACATTGCGGGTGAACAGGCTGTTTTTTATATCAAGCGGGCTTGGGAAGGGGCAATTAAAGAAGCGATTGGGTTAGAATTTAATAACTTATTAACCGATACACCGATTCGCTATTTGTGCGGCGATGAGGTGATTATGACTGAAAAAGTATTTGAACCCTTGCCAACAGATACCTTGTATGAGCTACGCGATTCCAAAAAATATATTTTTGCCTACGGTGCCTGGGAAATTTTTAGTCAGGTGTTAGGTTTAACTGATAGAAAAACCACCAATGTGCGCTGGAATGGTGAGCGGCTGGCGAATATTGATTTTGGTTTGGTATTTTATAAAGGCAAACCTGTTTTTGATTCACGATTTACCTTGACTGAAACCAGCACGCTTCGTCAGCAAGGACAAGTTTATGCGACAGAACTTTTATTATCGCGTTTTCAACAGCAGCAAGAAAAATTAGCGCAATTGTTGGTCAATTTAGATGTGCATTTTTGTCGTAGCACGCCCTGTTCCAGAACACCACGCGAGCCGATTCGGATTGTTTTAGCCGCTTTACAGGCGATTAACCCTGCCATACTTGAGCAGAAAAGTAGTCCCACTGAAGAAAAACGGATTCTGCCAACTGTCCCTGTTTTTTCACACCCGCCCCGTGAATTAAATACTCACTCGGCTTTAACCGCCTTATTTTCTATCAACGGTGTTCTTTATGCGGCTATTTTAAACAATGACGGTATGATTTTAGATGAAGTTGAATCGGCTAAATACCGTTCTGATTATACCTTGACAAGCCAACACAGTCAGGCTCTGTCGGTTAATCCTGTACTAAACCCTCATCTACTTGATTTGATTATTAAAGGACGGCATATTGATATTTTAAAAACCGACCAAGATTGCGAACAAAGCGAGTCAATTCAAATAGATTTAACCAGTATGCGCTTGCTAGTCATCTGGAATAAACATAATCAACTGATGGCATTGAGTTTATTGGAGTTGGATGTCGCAGTCGCGCACATTAAAGTGACTATGCGCAAAGCCATTGAAAGTTTTAGCACAACCGAATCAAAATTGCCGTAATATTGTCTTGTCCACCTGCGGCTAAGGCGGCTTGAATTAAGTTTTCTACGGTTGTTTCTATATCATTTTGTTTTGCCAAAAGGGCGGCTATTTTGGCATCATTTACCCGATTGGTTAAGCCATCGGTGCATAAAAGTAATTGTTCGGTAGGGTGCAGTTTACCATTCAATATATCAATCGCCATTTCATCGTGATGGGTAGAACCTAACGCTTGGGTAAGCACATTTCTATTGGGATGAATTTTTGCCTGTTCATCGGTAATAACCCCTTGATTAATTAAACTCTGCACCAGCGTGTGGTCATGGGTGAGTTGTATTAAATGTGCATTGCCCCATAAATAAGCCCGACTATCGCCTACTGCCGCTATTTCATAGTCTTGCCCTATTATCTTTAGGGCAACCACAGTACAACCCATTCCTTGATTAAACGGATTTTTTTGTCCTGCTTGCAAAATAGCCAAATGGCTGTTCTGAATCGCATTGACTAAAGAAGCCCCGTTTTTAACGTGTAAATTGATTTGCTCTACTGCCAATTGACTTGCAACACTGCCATTATTATGCCCACCCATACCATCTGCAACGACCCACAACCCTAATTCAGGACACGCCAGATAAGCATCTTCATTAATATGTCGTTTATAACCAAGGTGAGTTGCGCATTTAAAAATAACAGCTGGAGAAGTCATGTTGTGGAAAAAGTGAGGTTAAAATGAAAAAGCGGCGTTTTTTTAAGACAACGGTGGCTGTGAATGACCGACACGCAAAATAGTCACTGCATCGCCACAGGTTAATAAGCCTATGCGGTCATGCAAGGCATTTTGTCCAAAATAAACTTTATTTTGCCACTTGCGCAGTTTATTTAACGTGGTTAACGGCTCTTTACCTGTCATGCCAGTTTGCGGGTCTATCGCTGGAACAGCACAACGTGAACAAGGTTTGGGCAAAGTAAAATGAATACCTGCAATACAAATTTCCCGCCAGCTGTCTTCACTATAGGGGGCGCAGTTTTCAAACACCAGATTCGGACGAAACCGCTCCATCCCCAATTCTAAGCCCATTGCCTGGTTTAATGCTGTGAGAGAAGCCGCAGATACCCCTAAAAAGGGAAAACCGTCTGCAAAACTAACCTGATCAGTTGCACTGGCATACTGCGGGTCAACAGGACGAATCGCCTGTTGCGGTTGATACACCAAGCGACAGGGTATTTTTAAAAATGTGCTAAACCACAGGTCAACCTCGCTTGAAACCGCTTGCGCCCAACACGCATCTTGCCAAATTTGACTTAATACTTGTTCCCCCCCTTCAGGTTGCAACGGAATCGCCATATCAGCCATCTGCGGCGCAGAAAGAATTAGGCTATCCTCTGTCAATGCGGTGTGAATTAACGCCATGCGGGGCAAAGTGCGTTGGGATAAAAAATGATTGTTTGCATCAATCAACATCCATTTTCTATCGTACAGTAATCCTGTTTGGCTAACCTGCCATTGGTTGACCGCAATCCCTGTTAAGGATTTAACAGGATAAATAAAAAGCTGACTTAAAATAGGTGTTGTCATCGGTGTGTTTGGGAAATAGTTAAGCAGAGACAATCAACCCATCTTCCATGTGCAGGACATTATCCATCCGTGCCGCTAAGTCAGGGTCATGGGTGACAATTAAAAAGCTAACCTGTAGTTCTTGATTTAACTCTAGCATGAGTTGATAAATTTGCTCGGCAGTTTTACTGTCTAAATTGCCCGTTGGCTCATCGGCTAAAACGCATTTTGGGCGATTAATTAAGGCGCGTGCCACCGCCGCGCGTTGTCTTTCACCGCCTGAAAGTTCGCCTGGCTTGTGTAAAAGGCGATGCCCTAAGCCCACGCGCACCAATAACTGCTCGGCTTGCTGCTGGGCTTGTTTAATACTGGCATTGCCAATTAGTAACGGCATCGCCACATTTTCCAAAACGGTAAATTCTCCCAGTAAATGATGAAATTGGTAAATAAACCCCAAGGATTGATTGCGCAATTTAGCTAATTTTGTGGCACTGATGCTATTTAAATTAACTCCATCCAGAATCACTTCCCCCGACGTGGGTTGTTCTAATCCACCCAATAAATGCAGCAAGGTACTTTTACCCGAACCCGACGCGCCCATAATCGCCACTCGTTCCCCTGCTTTGATATTCAGCTCTACCCCTTTTAACACCGTGACATCAATTTCCCCTTGCACAAAACGTTTTGTTAAAGCGGTACATTGCAAAATAGTGGGATTATTCATAACGCAAGACCTCCGCAGGATTGACTTTTGAAGCCTGCCAAGCAGGATAAAGCGTGGCTAATAACGACAAGGCGGCTGCCATCATGGCAATCACATACACATCTGCCCAAATCAGTTTAGAAGGCACTTCACTGATGTAATACACATCGGCTGCCATAAAATGGACTCCCAAAGCTTTTTCAATCGCAGGCACAATCACTTCAATATTTAAGGCCAATAAGACCCCGCCTATCGTACCTAACAGTGTGCCGACAACCCCGATAATCCCGCCTAACACAATAAAAATTCCCATCACCGCAGAATCGGAGAGTCCTTGGGTTTTTAAAATCGCAATATCGCCGCGTTTATCGGTGACAACCATCACTAATGTGGAAACAATATTAAATGCCGCAACCGCAACAATCAGCATTAAAATAATAAACATCACCCGTTTTTCAGTTTTCACCGCGCGAAAAAAATTATCATGGGCTTTAGTCCAATCACTGACCCGATAGCCTTCGTATAACGCCGAGGCAAGTTCTTGGCTTAATTGCGGGGCATTAAATAAATCATCCAATTTTAAGCGCAACCCTGACACATTGCCTTCTAAGCGAAATAATTTACTGGCATCGGTTAAATGAATTAACGCCATATTCCTGTCATATTCAAACATTCCCACCTGAAAAATACCCACCACCGTAAACCGTTTTAAGCGCGGCATCACGCCTGCGGGGGTGGCATTGAGTTGCGGACTGATGACGGTAATTTTATCGCCCACCATCGCCCCTAAATAACTTGCCAGTTCTGCGCCTAAAATAATCCCGTACTCGCCTGCTTTCAAATCGGCTAATTCACCAATACGCATTTTATTGCCTACCTCTGAGACGCGCGGCTCATAGAGTGGGTCAATGCCGCGTAGCATGGTGCCGCTGACACGCCGCTCGGCACTAATCATCACCTCCCCTTCGACAAACGGCGCCGTACCTTGAATATGCGGATGCCCTTTTAAACGTTGGTCTAACGCTTGCCAGTTTTCTAATGACCCTGTGCGCCCTGTAATTGTACTATGTGAAGTCATGCCCAAAATACGTTCCCGCAATTCGGCTTCAAAGCCATTCATCACCGACAGGACAGCAATCAGGGCGGTGACACCTAACGCAATCCCCAAAATGGAGGTAAGCGTGATAAAGGAGATAAATTGCGTGCGCCGTTTTGCGCGGGTATAGCGCAAGCCGATATATAGAATCAGAGGTTTAAACATAATATTTAGGCAATGGGTTTTTTACAGTGGCTACAAAAGCCGTACAGATAAAGGCTGTGGTCAGTCAGTTCATAGCCTAAGGATTGGGCAATTTTTCGTTGCTGTATCTCAATCATTTCGTCGGTAAACTCATCCACTTTGCCGCATTTCATGCACACAATATGGTCATGGTGTTTGCCTGAATCTAATTCAAAAACAGAATTGCCTCCTTCAAAGTGGTGGCGTGTCACCAAGCCTGCGGTTTCAAATTGTGTCAAGACCCGATAAACGGTGGCTAAACCAATATCTTCGCCGTCTTTGAGTAAGATTTTGTACACTTTTTCAGCGGTTAAATGTCGCTCACCTGTTTGGGTTTCTAAAATTTCTAAAATTTTGACCCGAGGCAGTGTCACTTTTAGACCTGCACTTCTTAAATCTTGCGTTTCCAAAAATAAATCTCCTTGCAATAACACTTCTTAAAAGACAGTCTGTTAAATCTTTTTATTGTAAATAGCGAAAACAGAAGTGGCTATTGTAGCTTTTTTTATGCCTGACCACCGACAGTTTTATAGGATAATGCGCTAACATCCTGTATCATTTTAGCTTTTTAATGACCGCTTGATCACAATGCCTAAATTGTTTTTTTCCTTAATACTACCGATTGCGTTCAGCCTAACCGCCTGCTCAACTGTATTGAATAATTTGCCAGGGGTTTATACCTTAGAAATACAACAGGGCAATATGGTTGACCAAGAAATGATAGACCAACTAAAGCCTGGCATGACAAAACGGCAAGTGCTGTATATTATGGGATCGCCGATGTTGGTGGATTTTTTTCATCAAAAACGCTGGGATTATTTGTATTCTCGGCAAGCAGAAGGTGAAGATCGCGAACAAAAACGGGTTGCGTTATTTTTTGAAGGCGATATTTTGACAGGGGTGCAAGGAGATTTTAAACCTGATTTACTCGCGGCTAAAGCTGTTAAAGAAGTCACCGTGGATGTACCGCCGCGCGATTTGGAAAAAACCTTGTGGGAAAAAATCGTTTGGCTTTTCACCGATGAGCCTGAGCAAAAAACAAAACCTGCGGTAGTGAAAAAAGCAACGGTGATTTCGACACCTGCGGCAAACCAAAAGGCGCAAAATAAGGCGTTGAAAGACACCGTTGATGCTAAAAATCCTGCGCAAGAGACCGATACGCAAACGGATAACCCCAATGATAACAACCTGCTAAATAGCAATTTTTAATCGTTAAGTAGTGAGTCGGGTATTAAAATCCCCCTAGCCCCCTTTAAAAAACCCTCCTTTTATAAAGGAGGGGTGGGGTGGATTTCAAGTTAAGTATAACTTATGATTTTCCGCTTACTAAAAAAGTCGCTTTTGCTTAAAAAATATATCATGCTAACAACCGCTCAATTAGAAACGGCTTATCAACAAGCCTGTGAAATAGAATTACAAGCCTTTAAACCGGGTAATGTCAGTATTTATAGCGCGGGTCACGGTATGACGGTGGAGGACTTTCGCCGCAGTGCCACAGTCAGTTCTAGTGCATTGGTCAACCCTGCTTACAGCGTGGGCGAAAAAATTTTTTATGCCATTAAAGCAACCCGTGAGGCGGTGGGCTGTAATACCAATTTAGGGATTGTGTTGTTATGCGCCCCGTTGTTGACTGCCGCGTATCAAGTTAAAGCAGGACAAACCTTGCGTTCTGCCTTAATCGAAGTTTTAGCTCAAACCACCGTAGCTGATGCAGATTGGGCTTTTAAAGCGATTTGTTTGGCATCCCCTGCTGGCTTAGGTGACACCCCTCAGCAGGATGTTAAACAACAGGCAGCTGTTACACTAACCCAAGCAATGGGTTTAGCCGCAGAGCGTGACCGAATCGCCTTACAGTATGGTACTGCGTTTAAAGATGTTTTTGATTTTGCCATTTTAAGGTATAATAGGGCGTTCAATTGTTTTTTTGATCGGAGTTGGGCAGCTGTTTCTGTTTATACCGCGCTTCTTTGCCAGTATCCGGATAGTCATATTATGCGAAAATACGGCTTACAGCATAACGATTGGGTGCGTGAACAAATGATGACAGTTAATCACGCACTGACTTATGCCACAAGGGCAGACTTACTTAAGCAACTGCATCAAGTTGATAACGATTTTAAGTCAAAGTCTATCAATCCAGGCACAACGGCTGACCTGACTGTCGCGACTCTCTTAGTCACTTTTTTGGACGAGCTGCTTAGTGAAAAATGCTGAACAGATAGCTAAAGGAATGGCTAAAATAAAATAGTAAGCATTGTTTAAATTTAGACAATGTTAGCTTTTGGGGTTTAATTTTAATTTTTTGGAGAATACAAGTAAAATGTCTAAAATCAATAACTTGCGCGTAGGCGAATCTTTAGTTGGTGAAGGTAACGAGATTGCTCATATCGACTTAATCATCGGTCCACGCGGTTCTGCGGCAGAGTCTGCGTTTGCAAATGCGTTGACCAATAATAAAGATGGTTTTTCTACTTTATTAGCGGTTGTCGCACCTAACTTGATGGTAAAACCTGCGACTATTTTGTTTAACAAAGTCACTATCAAAGGTTCTAAACAAGCAGTACAAATGTTTGGCCCTGCACAACGTGGTGTTGCGATGGCTGTTGCAGATTGTGTAGAAGATGGCACAATTCCAGCCGATGAAGCAGATGATTTGTTTGTTTCTGTGGGTGTATTCATTCACTGGCAAGCAGAAGATGATGCAAAAATTGAATCATTTAACTATGCTGCAACAAAAGAAGCGTTAAAACGCGCTGTTGCAGGTTCACCTACAGCAGCTGAAGTTGTGGCTGCGAAAAAAGATGCAAAACACCCGTTCGCTGTCAACAACGAGTAAGTTTTTGTATTTTAAGATATAATAAAGATACCTCAGCTTGCTGGGGTATTTTTTTGCCTTCTATAATGAGCGCAAATAAGCCAAATGCTGCTTAATCTTTATTTCCAAGCCACGCTCCACAGGATAATAATACTGGGTCTTTTCTAAACCGTGTGGAAAATAGGTTTCCCCTGCCACATAGCCATTGGGTTCATCGTGTGGATACTGATAATTTTTCCCATAGCCCAATTCTTGCATTAACGCCGTCGGCGCATTACGCAAATGCACGGGAACAGGCAACGAACCACTGGTTTTTGCATGATGCAACGCTTGATTATACGCCGTATAGACCGCATTACTTTTTGCCGCAACGGATAAAAACACAATCGCTTGGGCAATTGCCAACTCCCCTTCAGGGCTGCCTAATCGTTCATACACATCACACGCTGCTAAGGTTAAATGCAAGGCGCGTAAATCCGCATTGCCAATATCTTCTGATGCCATCCGCAACACGCGCCGACCGATATAGCGCACATCACAGCCTGCTTCAACCATCCGACAAAACCAATACAATGCCGCATCAGGGTCACTGCCGCGCACTGCTTTATGCAGAGCGGAAATTTGGTTATAAAACTCCTCGCCTTGTTTATCAAAACGGCGCACACTGCCCACTAACACTTCTTTGGCAATCGCTTCATTAATGCAATCGCTGTGTTTAGCGGCGGCTAATTCCACCGCTAATTCTAATAAATTCAATAACCGCCGAGCATCGCCATCAGCGGCATGGGCAAATTGTTGCTTAATGGTTTCCGTGATGCTGATGTTTAAATGTCCCAAACCGCGTTTTTTATCAGTCAAGGCTTGATTTAATACAATCACTAACTCCGCTACTGTTAAAGCATTCAGCACATACACCCGAGCGCGGGATAGCAACGCATTATTTAACGCAAATGAAGGATTTTCAGTGGTTGCACCAATAAAATAAAGCGTGCCATCTTCAAGGTGTGGCAAAAACGCATCTTGCTGGGCTTTATTAAAACGGTGTACTTCGTCAACAAATAACAATGTGCGTTGTCCCTGTTGTTGTAAAAGTTTTGCCTCACTGACAGCGGCGCGGATTTCTTTCACCCCTGCCAGCACCGCCGAAATAGGCATAAATGCAGCGTGTGAATGCTGGGCAATCAAGCGAGCGAGCGTGGTTTTTCCTGTTCCTGGCGGCCCCCAAAAAATCATAGAATGCAGCCGCCCACTTTGAATCGCCTCAAACAGAGGTTTTCCCGCAGTTAAAATATGCGCTTGCCCGTGATAATCACGCAATTGCACAGGACGCATTCGTTCTGCTAACGGTTTATCAGCGTGTTGCAACATTATTTTTTATGCTCTGCTTTGCTGGGTTCTTTGTCCTCCAACACATCTACCCCTTGCGGCACGGTAAAGGTGAATAAATCGTCTTTTAGCGGGGCATTTATTTTTAACTGGGAAAAATAAATTCGGGTCAGTTGCCCAAAATTATCATTTAATTCCATCCCACTTAACATTCCCTTATTTAAACCAATCAACACATATTTAAAGGTGGCTTCTTTGTTTTTAGGAATCAGCTTAATCCATTGAACGCCGTCCTCATCGCCTTGATTTTCAATGGTAAATTCTTTCTCAATTGCAACATCGCCTGTGAGCAATAACGCAGGGGTTGAACCCACCGATTTGTCCAGTTTTTTAATCGTCACTTGCTCAAGGTCAACATCATAAAACCATATTTTTCCCGCATTAGAAATAATTTCTTGCAAGAAAGGTTTTTGATAATTCCAACGAAATTTACCCGGGCGACTTAAATAAAACACCCCGTGGCTGGTTTGTTTGGCTTTTCCCTGTTCATCCAAAACCACTTGCTTAAAATCAGCACTGAGGGTTTTGGTGCTGCTCAAAAAGCTTTTTAATTGCGCAACAGGACTTTCAGCGGCAAAGACGCTGTTGGTCAACAATAAAATCAAGGTAAAGGTTTTTAAAAGAGTAATCATCATAGCCTTTGTTTAAAAAAAAGAGTCTAACCACGATTTTGCAGGAGCTGGCGTGGGGGGCGGATTTTGTTGTTCTGGTTCTAAAACAGGCGGTGCAGGCAAGGGATTGTTATCATCATCGACTCCAACAGCCGCATCATTAGCAGGTAAGGAATTAACGGTCTCATAGCCAATGCTTGTACAATCAGAGGCTTGCGTAGGTGCAGAGCCATTGACAAACGGATAGGCTCGCGCATTGGCACAATCGGTATTGGCTAATAAACCATTGCGTGGGTCAATTAAAATTTGCTGCACATTATCAGGGGCAATTAAATTCACCGCTTGTTTGCTGATTTGTTTCATTACGCCAATCCAAACTTGCAACGCGCCTGATGCTCCCGATAAGCCCATCGGTTTATTATCATCGCGCCCTATCCAAACCACCGATAAATAATCGCCACTAAAGCCTGCGAACCAACTGTCTTTTAAATCGTTGCTCGTGCCTGTTTTACCCGCCAACCCAAAGTTTTTCGGTAGCGCATTATAAGCCGCTTTTGCTGTTCCATCGCGCACCACTTCCTGCATCAAGGTATTGGTTAAATAGGTTGCGGCTTTATCAACGGTTTGCTGTGGTTGTGCGACATAGCGTTGTAAACGTTTGCCATCCCCCGCACTGACTTCTCGAATGGCGCGTAACGGCGTGACAAAACCATCATCGGCAAAAGTTTGATACATTTGGGTCACTTCCATTGGCGTGAGTGCAACTGAACCTAATAACAAAGAAGGTAATAACTCAACATCGCGGGTTACACCCAAGTTTTGCAGCGTATTAACCACTTGTTTTAACCCAACATCCATCCCAATACGCACCGTAGATAAATTGTACGAATGGGCTAACGCGGTATGCAGCGGCACACGTCCATGTTCACGGTGGTCATAGTTTTGCGGAATCCATTTAGCCCCCTCATTGACAATCACTTGCCGGCTATCATCAATCAAGGTGGTCACGGTATATTTACTCGGGTCACTCAAGGCAGTTAAATAAATCGCA
>JAIFMS010000089.1 GCA_020048335.1 Methylococcaceae bacterium
CTGTATGTTGGATAATCAATTTTAGGGTCAAAGCTTGTATTTGTGGGATTACGCAATAATACTGAAATTGACTCATAGTTGACTACTGCTAAATCGGCTTTACCATCGCCATTAAAATCGCCTACGCTAACATTCGTGTAGGGGAAATCGACTTTTGGTTCAAAACTGGTATTGTCAGTATTGCGCAACAAAACTGAAATGGTATTACTGTCCGAATTATTTACGGCTAAATCAGCTTTACCATCACCATTAAAATCACCTACGCTAACAGAGCTAGGGACTAAACCTGTAGGATAATCGACTTTCGGTTCAAAACCGGTATTGCTGGCATTGCGCAACAAGACTGAAACAGTATCACTATAAAGATTAGTTATTGCTAAATCAGTTTTGCCATCATTATTAAAATCCCCCACCCCAATAGAGTTCGGAAGTGAACCTGTGGTGTATTGGATTTCTGGGACAAACTGGAGATGATTCACCAACGAATACCCCGCCCCAGGCGTTAAATTAACTGTGACGGTTTCCGTGGGATTAGTATCGGTGTCGGCAAACGCGGCTACATTTAACGTGGCGGTCTTTGCGCCGGATGCAATGGTAAAAGTATTCGCGCTAACATCGGTCAAGCCTGCGCCCGGCAGCAGTTTAAAATCCGTACCGAAAATCGCGCTGCTGTTATCGGTGTTGAAGTTCACTGTCAAACCACCCACCGGCGCGGGCGTGTCTAAACTAATCAGATAAGAGCCGATTGCACCCTCTTCGACTGGTGCAGCACCTGGTCTTAAAATTAAATTGGGGATGCTCATTTTCAATTCCTTCACAAAAATATCGGCTCAATTATATAACTTATTGATTTTATTTTAAAATTAAAACTCTACTTAGTCTTCCTTTAAAAAGGGGGAAAAGTTTTTAAGCTCTAGTCCAAGGCATCTATTTAACACCATGCGTGCCTCACGGCGTTTCACATTTTTTGGCGTAGGTGTTTTTTCCTCCACCGCTTTAATAAAAATCCGACTTCCTAAAGCAATAATTTTCTGCTGTTTAGTCTCTTTTTCCTCTAACAACGCCCAATCTATGCCGATAATCGCCCATCCAACTCACTTTCAAGAGGCGGCACTTGGTTGTATATTCTCGACTGCACAATCGAAGGTTAAATAAATTTTCCCCCTTATTTGCCTATACCCTGTAAAATTCGCATTTTTATGTTTAACAAGGTGAAAATAAAGTGAGTTTTAGAGGAACAACCATTCTTTCAGTGCGCCGTGGCGAAAAAGTTGTCATCGGTGGTGACGGTCAAGTCACACTTGGCAATACCGTAATGAAAGGCAATGCCCGTAAAGTGCGCAAGCTTTATCATAACCAAGTGATTGCAGGTTTTGCAGGCGCAACCGCTGATGCTTTTACTTTGTTTGAACATTTTGAAGGTAAACTGGAAAAACATCGCGGTAACTTAACCCGTGCTGCGGTTGAAATGGCAAAAGACTGGCGCACTGACAGAGCTTTGCGCAAATTAGAAGCTCTGCTTATTATTGCCGACAGCAAAGTTACGTTTGTGATTTCAGGGACAGGTGATGTGATTGAACCTGAGCATGATTTAATTGCCATCGGTTCAGGGGGGGCGTTTGCACAATCTGCGGCACGCGCTTTATTAGAAAATACCGAATTGAGTGCGCGTGAAATTGTGGAAAAATCCCTCAATATCGCCGCTGACATCTGTATTTATACCAATCATAATTTGCGCATTGAAGAACTTAATGCCGAACCAAGCGAGTAATGCCATGAGCCAAATGACCCCCCGAGAAATTGTAAGCGAGTTAGATAAACACATCATAGGTCAAGCCAATGCAAAACGCTCAGTTGCCATTGCATTGCGCAATAGATGGCGGCGTTCACAAGTGACAGGTGAAATGCGCGATGAAATTACCCCGAAAAATATTTTAATGATAGGGCCTACAGGTGTGGGTAAAACAGAAATTGCCCGCCGATTAGCCCGTTTAGCCAATGCGCCGTTTATCAAAATTGAAGCCACCAAGTTTACCGAAGTCGGTTATGTGGGGCGAGATGTAGATTCGATTATTCGTGATTTAGCGGACATGGCTGTCAAAATGACCCGCACCGAAGAAATGGCAAAAGTACAAAATCGTGCTGCTGATGCTGCCGAAGAAGCGGTATTGGATATTCTGCTTCCTGCGGCAGATGGTGGAATGTTGTCAGATTCGGAAGCGGCAACCCGCCAAAAAATGCGTAAAAAATTGCGTGAAGGCGACATGGATGACAAGCAAATTGAAATTGATGTCAGTTCACCGATTGGGGTTGAAATTATGGCACCCCCTGGGATGGAAGAAATGACCCAGCAGTTGCAGGGGATGTTTCAGAACATGAACAGCGGGCGGACAAAATCACGCAAAATGAAAATTAAAGACGCGCTGAAAGTGTTGCAAGAAGAGGAAGCCTCAAAATTAGTCAATGAAGATGATATTAAGCAGCGGGCGATTGAAGCGGTTGAGCAAAATGGCATTGTGTTTTTGGATGAAATTGACAAAATTTGTAAACGCTCTGAACACGGCGGCAGCGGCGAAGTCTCGCGTGAAGGGGTACAGCGTGATTTATTGCCACTGGTTGAAGGCAGTAGTGTCAGCACCAAATTTGGCACGATTAAAACAGACCATATTTTGTTTATCGGCTCAGGGGCGTTTCATTTAACCAAACCGTCCGATTTAATTCCTGAATTACAAGGGCGTTTTCCGATTCGGGTGGAATTAGAAGCCTTGACCGCCGAGGATTTTGTCCGCATTTTAACCGAACCCAACGCTTCTTTAACCGAGCAGTATAAAGCATTATTGGCAACCGAAGGGGTGGATTTATCCTTTACGGCTGATGGGATTAAACGGATTGCTGAATTAGGTTTTCAAGTCAATGAAAAAACTGAAAACATTGGCGCACGCAGGCTGCATACCATTTTGGAAAAGTTATTAGAAGAAATTTCCTTTACTGCACCTGATAGAATGGAAAAACAAGTGGTGATTGATGCGGCCTATGTGGAAACCCATTTAACTGAATTTGCCGATGATGAAGATTTAAGTCGCTATATTTTATAGACTGTTGCACAAAAAAAACCGCCGCTGGCTTGTCCCAAAGGCGGTTTCTTTGAAAGAAATTTAAGTGGTTGTTTTTGGCGGATATTTTTTAGGCGGGGTTGTTCGATGCCGAACTGAGGTGGGCGTGTGTGTCGGTTTTCTAGGAGCAGGAGCAAGCACTTCTAACAGCCAATCAGGACTAATGGCTGTGACAGGTACTTTTTGCGCAATATACTCTTCAATATCAGGCATTGAATAGGCATATTCTTCACAAATAAAACTAATTGCTTCACCACTTGCACCAAATCGAGCGGTTCTTCCGATGCGGTGAACATAATCTTCTGCCTCTTGCGGCAAATCGTAATTAATAACGTGCGATACATCAGCAATATGCAGTCCTCGCGCTGCAACATCGGTTGCAATCAGTAAATTTAAGCGATTATTTTGAAAGTCAGCCAACAGCCGTTGGCGTTTTTCTTGCGCAACATCGCCGCTTAAAATAGCGGCTTTATGCCCATTAGCATTTAAGTAACCTTGCAATTGTTCGGCGCATTTTTTCGTATTAACAAACACAATACAACGTTGCGGCTGATAGTGTTTTAAAACGCCTAGCAGCAATGGCACTTTCTGTTCATTGGCAGGACAAAATGCCGTTTGTTTGATTGCCGCCGAGGTCACTTCCTCGGATTCAATTTTAATCACCACAGGATTGTTCATGTATTGATAGGCCAATTCATTCACCCGATAAGACAGGGTGGCTGAAAACAACATATTGAGGCGTTTTTCTGGTTCGGGCATTCGTTTAAGGAGAAAGTGAATGTCTTTGATAAACCCTAAATCGAACATTCTGTCAGCTTCATCTAACACCATCACTTGAATGGTGTCTAAACTAAAGGCGCGTTGTTTGTAAAAGTCAATAATGCGCCCAGGTGTGCCGATGATAATATCAATACTGGATTTAAAGCTATCTAATTGTTTTTGATAGTCAATTCCGCCATAAATCAACGCAAACTTGAGTGATAAATGTTGACTGAGCAACAGTGCATCTTTGTGAATTTGAATGGCCAACTCGCGAGTTGGGGCTAAAATAATCGCCCGTGGATTTTTAATCTTTTCGCTTTCATCATTGATTAAATGCTGAAAAGTGGCCAATAAAAAAGTGGCAGTTTTGCCCGTGCCTGTTTGAGCTTGTCCTGCAATATCTTTGCCGCGCAAGGATAAAGGCAATGCGCGGTCTTGTATCGGCGTGCAGTGCAGAAAGCCTGCTTCAGTTAAACTTTGCAAAATAGAATCAGATAATTCTAAATTGCAAAACTGAGTTTGGGTTAAATGTGTTGTATTCATAAGCGATAGCATAGCGCAAAAATGGCTTTGATTGAAATTGATTGACAAAATAAGTGCTGTCCACCTATAGTTTTGAATTTATAAAATTTGGAGAAATAACGTGAGTGACTTAATCCTTCATGTAACCGACAGTGATTTTGAAGAGACTGTACTGAAAGCAACAGGTCCTGTGTTAGTTGACTATTGGGCTGAATGGTGTGGTCCTTGCAAAATGATTGCCCCTATCTTAGAAACTGTTGCAGAAGAGTTTAAAGGCAAGCTAGCCGTAGTTAAAATGAATATTGATCACAGCCCTGATACACCTGCACATTATGGTGTACGCGGTATTCCTACGTTGATGATTTTTAAAAATGGTGAAATAGGCGCGACAAAAGTGGGTGCGTTAAGTCGAGGTCAATTGATTGATTTTATCAACAAAAATATCTAGGTTTGTCTATTTTTTCTAAGCCCGTTTCAAAATAATCTTTAAACGGGCTTTAATATGCGATACAATCCCCCCGCGTTCATTCACAGTTCGCGCCCCATAGTCCAAATAAAACACGCCAAAAGTTTAGACAATTCTTTGTCATATCGGTTTTCTACCGTCTTTATCTATCGTATTTTTTACGCTTCTTACTATATGAATCTTACCGAGTTAAAATTAAAACAAATCAGCGATGTGATTGACATCGCAGAATCTTTGGGCTTAGAAAACGTTGCCCGCATCCGCAAACAAGAATTAATTTTTGCCATCCTAAAAGCCCAAGCCAAAAGTGGTGAGGATATTTACGGAGATGGTGTGTTAGAAATTTTGCAAGATGGCTTTGGTTTTTTACGCACCCCAGGTTGTTCTTATCTTGCAGGCCCTGATGATATTTATGTCTCCCCAAGCCAAATCCGGCGCTTTAATTTGCGGACAGGCGACACCATTAGCGGCAAAATTAGACCACCCAAGGATAATGAACGTTATTTTGCCATGCTAAAAGTGGAGCAAATTAACTACGAATCCCCTGAAAATACCAAAAATAAAATCCTTTTTTCCAACCTGACGCCGCTATTTGCCAATGAGCGTTTCACTTTAGAACAAGGCAATGGGTCAAGTGAAGATTTAACCAGCCGTATCATTGATTTGATTGCCCCAATTGGCAAAGGGCAGCGGGGCTTAATTGTTTCGCCGCCAAAAGCGGGTAAAACCATGATTTTGCAAAGCATTGCTCATGCGATTGCGGAAAATAATCCTGAATGTTATTTAATTGTGTTGCTGATTGATGAGCGTCCTGAAGAAGTGACCGAAATGCAGCGTTGTGTACGCGGTGAAGTGGTTTCCAGTACGTTTGATGAACCTGCTACTCGTCATGTGCAGGTGGCAGAAATGGTGATTGAAAAAGCGCGTCGAATGGTTGAGCATAAACATGATGTAGTTATTCTGTTAGATTCGATTACCCGTTTAGCAAGAGCCTACAATATGGTTATTCCCTCTTCAGGCAAAATTTTGTCAGGTGGGGTGGATGCGAATGCGTTAGAAAAACCAAAACGTTTTTTTGGTGCAGCACGAAATATCGAAGAAGGCGGCAGTTTAACCATTATTGCTACCGCGTTGGTTGATACAGGGTCACGGATGGATGAGGTGATTTTTGAAGAGTTTAAAGGCACTGGCAATATGGAGCTGCATTTAGACCGGAAAATTGCTGAAAAACGGGTTTATCCTGCGATTAACATTAATCGTTCAGGGACGCGCCGCGAAGAATATTTGGTCAATCCCACAGAATTACAACAAACGTGGATTTTGCGTAAAATTTTGCAACCGATGGATGAAATAGCCGCCTCAGAATTTTTATTAGGCAAATTAAAGGACTTCAAAACGAACGCTGAATTTTTTGCCTCCATGAAGCGTTGATTAACCTACCATTGCCCCGTTTTAATTCGCATTGTCAATAATTTAACCATAGCCAATCAGCCGATATAGTTTGCGGTCTTTTGAATTTAGAGCTTTCACGGTTTTAACGTGCTAATACTAAAGCGATTGAACTCGCTGTTTAATGCTATGCTGTAAAATCTCTATTTAATGACTTAGATTGAGTAACCTTATCTCAGGGGCTTAATTGGCTAATAAACAAAAATTCAGCGATAATGCCCGCGCATTTTTATTTTCAATTTAACGCTGTAAAAACAATGAAACAAAAGTTAGAAATCCTTATTTATCAATCTCTTGAAATATTAAAGGGCAATCATATTATCCATTGTGACACGTTGCCTAAAATTACCTTAGACCGCACTAAAGACCCTGCACATGGTGATTTTGCCTCAAATATTGCGTTAATTTTAGCCAAATCCGCACAGTTAAATCCTAGAATTCTGGCGCAACATATTATTGATGCGTTACCGCCGCATCCTGCTGTGACGAAAGTAGAAATGGCGGGGGCGGGATTTATCAATTTTTTTGTCGATACGACAGCACAATTGCAAATTGTGGCGCACATTCATCAGGCAGGCTCACAATGGGGCTTGAGTAAAAAAGGCGCGGGTAAAAAAGTACAAGTAGAATTTGTTTCAGCCAATCCAACAGGACCATTACACGTTGGACATGGACGGGGCGCGGTCTATGGTTCAGCGGTGGCGGATTTGCTTACCGCGATAGGATTTAACGTACAGCGTGAATATTATGTCAACGATGCTGGGCGGCAGATGGATATTTTAGCCACCAGTGTCTGGTTACGCTATTTAGAAGAGTGTGGCGAATTGATTGTTTTTCCGAGCAATGGTTATCGGGGCGATTATGTGCGTGAAGTGGCGCAACAAATTCATGCCCAAGCGCAAAATGAATACCGTCGTCCTGCTGAATTGGTGCTAGAGGCGATTCCTCTTGATGAGCCTTTCGGGGGCGATAAAGAAAAACACATTGATGCGTTGATTGAACGCGCCAAAACTTTATTAGGTACCGCCCAATATCGTGATTTATTTCAATCGGGCTTAAACGGCATTTTGGCAGACATTAAAGCCGATTTAGAAGAATTTGGGATTAGCTATCAGCAATGGTTTTCTGAACGCAAATTAATGGAAGAGGGCTTGGTTGAAAAAGCCTTACAGCGTTTGCAACAGAGCGGTTATTTATATCAAAAAGAGGGGGCAACTTGGTTTGCTTCCAGTCGTTTAGGCGATGAAAAAGACCGGGTGGTGGTGCGTGATAATGGGCAAAGCACTTATTTTGCCTCCGACATTGCCTATCATCTCAACAAACTTGAACGGGGATTTGAGCAAATTATTAATGTGTGGGGCGCAGACCATCATGGTTATATTCCGCGTGTAAAAGCCGCAATGCAAGCCTTAGGTGCAGATGATTCAAAGCTCACTGTTTTGTTGGTGCAGTTTGCTGTTTTGTATCGCGGTGATGAGCAGGTGCAAATGTCAACGCGCTCGGGCGAGTTTGTCACATTACGGCAATTGCGTGGTGAAGTGGGTAAAGATGCGGCACGGTTTTTCTATCTTATGCGTAAATCTGAACAACACATGGATTTTGACTTAAAACTAGCCACTTCAAAAACCAATGAAAATCCCGTGTTTTATGTGCAGTATGCCCATGCGCGGGTATGCAGTGTGTTGCGGCAATTAGATGAAAAAGGTTTGCAACGGGACATTCTTCTCGGAATGGACAATCTTGCCTTATTAACACAAGACCACGAAACCGCCTTGTTCACGACCTTATCGCGGTATGCTGAAGTGTTGGAAAAAGCAGCACTGCAATATGAACCCCACTTATTAATTCATTATTTACGCCAATTAGCCCAAGAATTTCATACTTACTACAATGCACATCAATTTTTAGTGGCTGAGGCGGCTTTGCGGGATGCGCGATTAAATCTTATTTGTGCGGTAAAACAAATCTTAGGCAATGGGCTTGGGCTATTAGGGATTCATGCACCCGAGGCAATGTGATGCCAAGAGATTATAAAAACAACACTTATCGTGGACGAAAACCGTTAAAAAAGCCAGGTGTTGATGGCTGGGATAGGTTTTTGTTGATTGTTTTTATTACTATCTTAGCAGTCGTGCTGCGGTTTTTTCTCAACTCTAACCCGATTGAAGTAGCGGGTTTAACCAATGAGTTGACTGGAAATGCTAAAACAGCCACCGCCTCCAGTACGGTGGCAGCGGCAGCGCAAGAAATGATTGCCGCAGGGGATTTAACCCCTGATGAATTAGCGGTTGAACCTGACAGCGATTTGGAAATTGATGCTGAAATTGCTATGTTAGAAAAACAAAAACTGGTCGCCGAAGCCAAAGCCAAAGCAGAAGCGGCGGCAAAAGCCAAAGCCCAAGCAGAAAAGCCTGCTAGACAAGATTCTCTTCCTGTTGAACCCCATTTTGATTTTTATACTATTCTGCCCAAAATGGAAGTAGTGATTCCAGACCATGAAATTAAAACCAGAATTCGGGAAGAAAAGCTCGGTGATGGCGATGAGTCAGCTAAATATATTATGCAGGCAGGTTCATTCCGTGATACGCCCGAAGCGCAGGTGCTGCAAGATAAATTAACCCGAATGGGGGTTGAATCACGGGTAGAAAAAGCCCAAGTCGGTGAAGCAACTTGGTATCGAGTTAAAGTAGGGCCTTATGCGGGAATGACCAATGTTATGACAGTGAAAACCCGACTGCACGACAATGGTGTTGATGCAATTGTGTTGGAATTCAAATAACCTCGTTGTCCTTTTTATTCCATTCCTTCTGTTAAGAAGGTGTGTAGAAATTCTCTCTAAATTTTATGAGTCACCTTATGAAAATTCTTATTGTAGGTAGCGGTGGACGTGAACACGCGCTGGCGTGGAAAGTAAGCCAATCTCCGCTGGCAAAACAGGTTTTTGTTGCACCAGGTAATGCGGGAACGGCTTTGGAAGCGAGGCTAGAAAATATAGCCATTGCAGCCGATGACATTGAGGGCTTACTGGCTTTTGCCCAACAAAATAAAATTTCTCTCACCATCATTGGCCCTGAAGTCCCCTTAGTTAAAGGGATTGTAGACCGTTTTCAACAAGCAGGTTTGGCGTGTTTTGGCCCGAGTGCTGCGGCGGCACAATTAGAAGGTTCAAAAAGTTTTTGTAAAGACTTTATGGCGCGTTATGCCATTCCGACTGCCAAGTATCAAAGTTTTGTTGAAGTCAGTGCCGCGATTGCTTATATCAAAGCCCAAGGCGCACCGATTGTCGTCAAAGCCGATGGTTTGGCGGCGGGTAAAGGCGTGGTGGTTGCACAAACTGAACAACAAGCCATTGCCGCCGTTGAAGATATGCTGTCGGGCAATCGCTTTGGCGACGCAGGCTGTAAAGTGGTGATTGAAGAATTTTTAGTCGGTGAAGAAGCCAGTTTTATTGTGATGGCAGATGGACAACACGCTTTAGCGATGGCAACTTCGCAAGACCATAAAGCCCGAGACAATGGCGACCAAGGCCCTAATACGGGCGGAATGGGGGCGTATTCGCCTGCGCCAGTGGTGACACCTGCGATTCATCAACAAGTGATGGAACAAGTGATTCTGCCTACGCTCAGAGGGATGGCAGCCGATGGCAATGAATATACAGGCTTTTTGTATGCCGGTTTGATGATTTCATCCAATGGTGAGATTAAAGTGCTGGAATACAACTGCCGGTTTGGCGACCCTGAAACCCAACCGATTATGCTGCGCTTAAAAAGTGATTTAGTGGCATTGTGTTTGGCGGCATTAGACAAAAAGTTGCATCAGGTCACGAGTGAATGGGATGAACGGGCGGCATTAGGGGTGGTGATGGCAGCGGGTGGTTATCCTGATAGTTATCAAACAGGGGCGGTTATTTCGGGCTTGCCCAATCTTGAAAAGGAAGACAGCAAAGTCTTTCATGCAGGAACTGGCGTACAAGGTGAAAACTGTGTCACCGCAGGTGGGCGCGTCTTGTGTGTGTGTGCGTTGGGAGAGAATATTAAAACTGCGCAACAAAAGGCATATCAATGGGTTGAAAAAATTCATTGGGAACACGCCTATTACCGTACCGATATTGGTTTTAAAGCCATTGCGAGCGATTTGGCTAATCTTGAATAACCCATTAAAATACTCTTTTTATTCGATGATGTTAAAACCGTGAAATTTGAAACAACCTTTGATGTAATTGTGGTCGGTGGGGGTCATGCTGGAACAGAGGCGGCTTTAGCGGCGGCACGCACTGGCGCAACAACCTTATTACTGACACAAAATATTGATACTCTAGGGCAAATGAGCTGCAATCCTGCGATTGGCGGGATAGGCAAAGGGCATTTGGTGAAAGAAATTGATGCACTGGGTGGGGTGATGGCAACCGCCATTGATCACGCGGGGATTCAATTTCGGGTTCTTAACGCCAGCAAAGGCCCTGCGGTACGCGCCACTCGAGCTCAAGCAGACAGAGCGTTATATAAACAATTTGTCCGGCAAGTGTTGGAAAATCAACCGAATTTAGCCTTGTTTCAACAAACGGTCGCGGATTTAGTGATTGAAGGGGAACAGGTTGTTGGGGTAAAAACTCAAATGGGTCTGACCTTTTCTGCCCGTTCAGTGGTTTTAACTACTGGCACTTTTTTAGGCGGCAAAATTCACATTGGTTTAGAAAATTACAGTGGCGGACGCGCAGGCGATTCTGCTTCAATTGCTTTAGCGGACAGATTACGCGAATTGCCGTTTCAGGTCGATAGATTAAAAACAGGCACGCCGCCGCGTATTGATGGCAATACCATAGATTACAGCAAATTAGAAACCCAACACGGCGATACTCCGTTGCCTGTGTTTTCTTTTTTAGGTAATGTCGCTCAACATCCTCGGCAAATTCCTTGCTACATTACCCGCACCAACAGTCAAACCCACGACATTATCCGTTCAGGCTTAGACCGTTCGCCCATGTATTCAGGGATTATTGAAGGGATTGGACCGCGTTATTGTCCGTCGATTGAAGACAAAGTGGTGCGTTTTGCTGAACGCGATTCGCATCAAATTTTTGTTGAACCTGAAGGATTAAACACCACTGAAATTTATCCCAATGGCATTTCCACCAGTTTGCCGTTTGATATTCAAATTAAATTTGTCCAATCCATGTTGGGCTTTGAAAATGCCCGGATTATTCGCCCAGGTTATGCGATTGAATACGACTTTTTTAATCCTATCGACTTAAAATCTTCCTTAGAAACCAAATATATTCACGGCTTATTTTTTGCAGGTCAAATTAACGGCACAACAGGTTATGAAGAAGCAGCGGCGCAAGGGCTGATTGCAGGATTAAATGCGGCGCGTTTTGTGCAAGGTTTGGAAAGTTGGTGTCCTGCGCGGGATGAGGCGTATATCGGCGTGATGATTGATGATTTAATCACTTGCGGCACGCGCGAGCCGTATCGAATGTTCACCAGTCGGGCGGAATACCGGTTGTTATTGCGTGAAGATAATGCTGATTTGCGCTTAACGGAAAAAGGGCGTGAACTGGGGCTAGTGACCGCTGAACGCTGGCGGATTTTTACAGAAAAACGACACGCTATTTCAACCTTGCATGACAGTTTAAAAAAACAATGGGTGCGGGTGGAAAGTACAGAAGCCTTACAGATGGAAGCGTTGTGGGGAAAAAAACTGCAAAAAGAAGCCAGTTTATTAGAAATGCTGCGTCGCCCTGAAGTCGATGTAAACCAGTTGTTACACTTTGCTACCGATTCTAATGTGGCGATTGATGTAGCAGAACAAGTGGCGATTCAAGCTAAATACGCAGGCTATATCACCCGGCAGCAAACCGAAATTGATCGCACTAAACGCTACGACCATTATCCTTTAAAGTTTGGTTTTGATTACAGTCAAGTGCCTGGAATGTCGAATGAAGTGCGGGAAAAATTACAACGCCAACAACCAGAAACCTTAGGGCAAGCCGCTCGCATTCCTGGCATTACCCCAGCGGCGATTTCTTTATTATTAATTTATCTTAAAAACAAACAGGGCTGATGTGCAGACTCTATTAAATCAAGGCTTAACGGCGTTGTCATTGCCGAGCGATGCTGACAAAGAAGCGAAACTGTTGGCTTTTATTGAGCTGATTTGCAAATGGAATAAAGCGTATAACTTAACCGCTGTGCGTGATAAAGAAGCGATGGTAAGTTTACATTTGTTGGATAGTTTAGCCATTTTGCCCTATCTGCATGGGCAGCGTTTCGTGGATATAGGCACAGGTGCAGGCTTGCCTGGGATTCCGTTGGCAATTTATCAGCCTGAAAAAGAATTTGTGTTGATTGATAGCAATGCGAAAAAAACTCGGTTTGTGCAGCAAGTGATTTTAGAATTGGGTTTGAAAAATGTCACTGTGCTACACAGTCGCGTAGAAGCCTATCAGTCTGCGGTATTATTTGATACGGTACTGTGTCGGGCGTTTGCGACAATGAACGAAATTATCAAATTAACACAGCATTTACTGTGTGCCGATGGCTTATTGTTAGCCATGAAAGGGCAAGTGCCAGAGGCAGAATTGGCGCAATTGGCGCAACAGTATCAAGTTATTTCCCTTGCCGTACCGTCTATTGCGGCACAACGTTGTTTGATTTATGTGAAAAAACAACCGACCTAACGCCAAACTTTGCAATCGCCTCTGGTTATCATGGGGTGGTTGTTGCATTTTTTCACGCATTTCCTTTTCATCATCCTGCTTGGCAGTTTCTGTATTGTCGTTGTGGCATAATTCTTCTGTTTATGCAGTATCATCGAAAAAGGCAGCCCATTTTAAGGGTAAAGCCAGAATTACTTTTATCTTTACTCTTCCTATCATCATGATTGAAAAAATAACGGCACGTTTATTATCGTGTACACATTGGATCAAACAACATACTTTTGTTGTTGTCCATTGTGCGTTATTGTTTTTAGTGCTGCTGATTCATTTTGCCTTGATACAATATCCTGTTTGGGATGAAATTTTAGATACTCTGCTGATTTTAATTGTCTTTTTCCTATTTATTGCTTGGAATAAACGGTTAGCAGACGAAGTGCAAGCCAGAACATCAGCCGAAAAAACTCTGCGAGAAAGTGAATCAAAATTATGGGCGATTCTTAATGCAGAAGCTGAATGCGTTAAAGTAACCGATGCAGAAGGGTGTTTGTTACAAATGAATCAAGCAGGTTTGATAATGCTGGAAGCGGTGGATAATCCTGCTGCAATTTTAGGAAAATCCGCCGAATTATTGCTTGTAGAAGAATACAAAGCTGATTTTAGACAAATGAATGGGCGTGTTTTAGAAGGGCTGGCTCAAACTTTGTGTTATCAAATTCAAGGGCTAAAGGGAACGCGGCGTTGGGTTGAAACGCAAGCGGTTCCGTTGTTTGATAGTGAAACCAAAACAACTCATATCTTGGCGGTGACGCGCGATATTAGTGAACGTAAGCAGATTGAGCAGCGGGAAAAATCGCGGAGCTATGTTTTAGAGTTACTCACGACCAACGTGCCGCTTAATCAAATTTTAGAATCCATTATCCGAATTTTGGAACAAGAGCATCCGAGTATGGTCGGTTGCGCCATGTTAGTGGATGCCAAAGGAAACCGTCTTAACAAGCAAATCAGTTTAAGTTTACCTCATGCTTTTGTTGCACATTTTAAAAACAGTCTGATTGGTGTGACTGAAACAAGTGTTTTTAGCCACCAACGCACTTTGATTGCCGATATTCAAACTCACCCAGACTGGAAAAATCATCGGTTTATAGCCATGAAAGCCAAGTTAGTTTCTTATTGGGGCGAACCGATTAAAGATAG